>CAYSVN010000001.1:0-57078 GCA_964434585.1 uncultured Candidatus Peribacteria bacterium
TTTGTAACCAACCCTTCGGCAAGCTCAGGGGTACACAAAAAAGTTTCGCACATGACAATTTTTTGCAGGTGGTTTATTCCAAGTCGTTCGCTATCCTTCTTCGGCGGATTGCCACTCTCTCCTTTGGAAGCCACACAACTCAAAATTCACAGTGCGAGAATTATGTACCGCATACGAAACAGCATGTTTGAACGAGTATTATGAGCCTATGATTGATTTCTACTAGGTGGCTGTTAGACAGGTAAAACCTGCAAATAAAACCCTACATCAATCTAAGGAAATCATGAATAGATGCTCATAAACGAAGTGAGCTCTGTTTCGTGATTTTTTTGGTTCGTTTTTGTACCCGCCTACCGGCAGGCAGGTCGACAAAAATGAACATTAATACCTTTAAGCAATTGGCACTAGCTGATCACGATATTTCATAATCATAAATTTTACATCCTCAGTAAATTTATGAGGATTTTCTTGTATATCTTTTTCTAATTCTTCTACAGAAAAAACTTCGATGCCACAGCTCTCGCCATCGGCAAAGCGAATAGCTCCATCAAAGTACCCAATGTACATGGTGTTCATAAATGTTTGTTTCATCATAATTCCATCAAATTCATTATCTACCTCATAATTATCAATATATTCTAACTGATGGCAAATACCAACAACACTTAAGTCAGTATTAGTAATTGCATTTTGAAATTCTTTGCTGGGCAGTACAGACATAGGGAATCCAAGCTCTTCTGCACATTCCCTAATTAGTGTTAAATCAAAACTATCACCAGCAGATACATGGCCACCCACTGTTTTATCATAGTAGCCAGGATTATGCATTTTAGCTTTACTACGCTTCTGTAGGTAAATACGGCCATGCGAATTCATAAGCAGTAAGCGAATACTTTTTACCTTTTTATCCATCACGCCAGTTTTAAAACCATGTGCTTTTGCTGCATCATAAAATATCTGACGCGGTTGCGTCTCTAAGAGGTTTGATGCCATATCGTAGACTTCTAGCTGTTCTTCCATAAACTCATCCTAGCATTTTTTTAGTAAACAGCCTACAGTGGTTAATCATAATGAAGCTTGATTCGCTGACCATTGATCTTTTGTAATTTCAAAACGATATGTTGGAATTTTCTGATTATTTTTTACGAAAAATGTTTCTTCCGCAGTTTGTACTTTTTGCATTCCAACTGACTGCATCACTTTTTGACTTGCGATATTCCAGACAGCAACACCGGCATTAATTAATGGCATGTTAAGTTGTGTAAAACCAAATGCAACAGCAGATTGAATAGCTTCTTTCATAAAACCTTTACCTCCATAGTCAGGATGTATCCAGTAGCCAAGATGTTCTTTTCCATTGGGGCCAATATCTATCCTGCCAATTGGTAAATGAGTGTTTTTATGATAGATAAAAAAATGAGCGCATTCATTATTAAGCCATTGATCTCGACCTTCCTCTAAGTTTTTATAAAGAGATTCTTTAGTCTCTGGCGGAGACCAACTCATGCCATTATTAAAGCCAGGTTTGCGACTAGCAGACCATGTTAACTTTATTATTTCGTCAATTTCTTTTTGAGTTTGGGGAAATTTAAGAAATAATCGCTCAGTTTTTAGTATGGTAGTAATAGGTGGAAAGTTCATATGTATAGTTAAACGGAGTAGTACTTAGATTGTTACATTACGGCTAATTTGTTATTCTAGTAACCTATTTACCTTATTTAATTATGACCACTTCTGACATTCGCCAAAGCTACTTAGACTTCTTTGCAAAAAAAGGATGTGCAGTTGTTCCAAGTGCATCACTACTACCAGATAACGACCCAACAACCCTGTTTACAGGTTCTGGAATGCAGCCGATGGTTCCTTATTTACTTGGGGAAACACATCCGCAAGGTGAAGAAATTTGTGATAGCCAAAAATGTTTCCGTAGCCAGGATATAGAAGAGGTGGGCGATAACAGCCATACAACTTTTTTTGAAATGCTAGGAAACTGGAGCTTGGGGAGTTATTTTAAAGAAGAGCAAATTCCTTGGATGTTTGAGTGGCTTACGCAAGAAGTGGGGTTAGATCCAAGTCGAATTTTTGTAACCTGTTTTGAAGGTGACGATAAAGTAGGGCGAGACGAAACCAGTATCGATCTATGGAAAAAGCAATTTAGCACAGTTGGCATCGATGCCAAGGTGGTAGACCATGCGGAGCGCGTTGGTTTAGACGGTGGACGTATTTTTACATACGGTGTTAAAGAAAACTGGTGGAGTCGTAGTGGCGTACCAGCCAATATGCCTGTTGGTGAACCAGGCGGTCCCGATAGCGAAATGTTTTGGGATTTTGGTGCAGAGCTTGAGTTGCACGAACAATCAGCATTTGCAGACAGTCCATGCCATGTTGCTTGTGACTGTGGCCGTTTTATGGAAATTGGAAACAATGTATTTATGCAGTTTATAAAAACAGAGCAAGGGTTCGAAAATCTACCACAGCAAAACGTAGATTTTGGTGGTGGGCTCGAACGTATTGCTGCTGCAAAAATTGATAGTCTAGATGTGTACAATATTGATCTATTCGATAATTTAAAAACAGTGCTAGAGCAACGGTCAGGTAAAAAATATGGCGACAATGAATCAGAAACAAATGCATTCCGTGTAGTGTTAGATCATTTACGTGGAGCAGTAATGCTAACAGCAGACGGTGCACCACCAAGTAATAAAGACCAAGGTTACTTTACCCGACGTCTTTTACGGCGTGCCATTCGTTTTGGTGGGCAACTTGGACTTGATACTAATTTTTGTAAAGCCGCTGCAGAAGCAGTAATTCAAACGTACACCGTGGCGTATCCAGAACTTGCTACAAAAAAAGATGACATCTTGCGAATTCTTGATACCGAAGAAACACAATTTAGAGCAACGCTTAAAAAAGGTGAAAAAGAATTGAATGATTACTTGCAGCAGCATGGATCTATCGATGGCGCGAAGGTGTTTTACTTTTACGAAACCTTTGGTTTCCCAAAAGAGCTAACAGAGGAGTTGTTAGAAGAAAAAGGGATGAGTATTACAAACCCAGAAGGATTCGATACCGCTAAAGCAACACACAGTGCAAGTTCTAAAACAGCATCTGCTGGTAAGTTTAAAGGTGGTTTGGCTGAACATACAGATGACACCACGCGGCTGCATACTGCAACCCATTTACTAAATGCAGCATTACGCCAAGTACTTGGTGACCACGTACAACAAAAAGGAAGTAACATTACTGCAGAACGTTTACGGTTCGACTTTAGTCATCCAGAGAAAATGACACCCGAGCAAAAAGAAGAAGTAACACGTTTAGTTAACGAGCAAATTGCAGCCGATGTGCCAGTTGGTTACTACAACACTACACCAGACCAAGCTAAGGCAGACGGTGCCATTGGCGTATTTGATGACCGCTACGAAGGTGAGGTAAAAGTATACCAAATAGGGGACGGCAGCTTTAGTAAAGAAATCTGCGGCGGCCCGCACGTTGCTAAAACTGGTATGATTGGTAAATTCAGAATTAAAAAAGAAGAGTCTTCATCTTCTGGCGTGCGTCGTATTAAAGCAGTTATTGAAGGCGGAGATGATGTGGAAGTAGCTGGGGAGCTATAATTTTTTGTTTAAGAACAATCATAAGAGTGATATAATGGTTGTATTATGAACATTAAACAATTAACTATTATTACATCTACCATTCTATTAGTAGGATGCTCTTCCACTACAAAACCTACACGTAGTTTCCTGCCACCAGTAGAACAGGAGCCAAAGGAAGGAATCGTTACGAAAGATGAACTAATGGATAACGTTGAACTTAGCATGACTGAAGATGAAGGGGATGAGGATTCGGATTTTGTTATTGAATTTGAAATAGAAGATGATCTTGGTAATAAAGATGAATTTAATATGGATCTTAGCGATGTGTTTAATAAAGATACTACCATAGATTGGACTTTGTTAACTGAAAATGCTGAACAGGAAGATTATATACTAACAGTGACTGATGTTGATGGAGGTAAAACATTTGTGCAGACAATCTCTTACGACTCAGAAAGTGGCAAAAAAAATATTGAAGGATTAGGCATACAGTACCAATCATTATTAGATGTTCTTTCAGATCTTGAGATGTTTGATTATGGTCTTGAATTTGAAGGGCCAATCAATACTGAATGTGCAAAAAGCAGTTGTCAAAAATATATTGCTAACACGGGTTCACAGGATTATGAGATCTTTTTTGATGACAAAGGCAGGCTAGTTGCTTATAATTTTGAGTTAGAAATAGGAAACTCTAGTAGTTTAAACTCAAGATTAGAGGTATTGGTTAGCTACACCTCGGTTAATTTATAGAGCTTTCTACTTAAACAATTTCCCTAGCTCCTCTTTAAACTCATCAACATCTTTAAATTCCCGGTGAATAGATGCATAACGAATGTAGGCTACTTGGTCAATTTTCTTAAGCTCTTTCATAACATCATTACCAATAGTGGTGCTAGAAATTTCTTTTTTATTACCACCCCATTTTTTTTCTAATTTATTAAGCATGCTTTCAATTTGTTTTTGAGAAATAGGCCTTTTAGCAGAACTAAGCCAAATACCTTTCTCGAGCTTCGTACGACTATAAGGCTCACGAACACCGTCACGTTTTACAACAATAAGGTACGAAACCTCTTGGCGTTCGAATGTCGTAAAGCGATGATGGCATTTTGAACACTCACGACGACGCCTGATTGCTAAATTACTTTCAGCATCACGGCTATCGACAACCGATGTATCATCATGTTTACAGCGAGGACATTGCATGGGGGTAGTTTAGAGGATTTTTATGAAAATAGGAATATTGGATTAATGTATTTAATATTGCAGGGGTTTAAAATGTGTCAGAAGTGTAAGAAGGGCTAAAGTTTAAAAGTTTATTAAACCGAGAAACCTTTTACACCTCTGCAACTTCTGCAACTTTTTATTCCTTATTTTTCTAGCACTAGGCCCAATTTTCCTCTAAAATCCATCTACTATGCTACGAACCAATACTTGCGGAGAACTCCGCGCAGAAAACTCAGGCTCAACTGTAACCTTAAGTGGTTGGGTGCACCGTCGCCGCGACCACGGTGGGCTTATTTTTATAGACCTGCGTGACCGCTACGGTTTTACGCAGGTGGTTATTGAGCCAGAAAATAAAGAAGTCTTTGCTTTAGCAGAGCGCATTCGTAGTGAATGGGTGCTACAGATAGAAGGTGAAGTTCGTGGGCGTTTAGAAGGCGCAGAGCGCGATGATAACCCAACTGGAGCTATTGAGGTGGTGGTAAAAACTATTAACGTATTAAACGAAGCTAAAACTCCTCCGTTTGAAATTGACCAAGAGAAAGGGGTAAACGAAGAGCTGCGCCTTAAGCACCGTTACTTAGACTTACGTCGTGAGCGCATGCAAAAGAACCTTAAAGTTCGCTACGATGTTATTAGAAACATTCGTGATTTTTTCCATAAGCAAGAATTTATGGAAATTGAAACACCAATTATGATTAAAGGAACACCAGAAGGTTCACGTGAATATCTTGTACCTTCGCGTATGTATCCTGGAACATTTTACGTGTTGCCACAAAGCCCTCAGCAGTTAAAACAAATGTTAATGGTAGGTGGCTTAGACCGATACTTCCAGATTGCTCGCTGTTTCCGTGATGAAGACTTACGTGGCGACCGTCAGCCAGAATTTACGCAGCTTGATATGGAAATGTCTTTTGTAGATCAAGAAGATGTGTTAACACTGGTGGAAAATTGTCTAACAGAAGTAGTGGAAACACAACGTCCTGATAAAAAAATTCAACAAAAACCATTTCCTCGTATGTCATATGAGCATGCGATGCATACCTACGGTTCTGATAAGCCTGACCTTCGTTTTGGTCTTGAATTTACAGATGTAACAGAAATTTGTAAAACATGTGGATTTACCGTATTTGAATCGCTTGCAACCATGGAAGATGGCTTTGTAAAAGCTATGAAAGTACCAAATGCAGATAAATTTAGCCGTAAAGATATTGACGACCTAACAAAGCTTGCTCAAAACCATGGCGCTAAAGGTCTTGCTTGGGTGCGCGTTGGTGAAGATAGTGGTCCAGTTGTTAAAAATACTTCTACAGAATTTCAGGCAGCATTGCTAACAGAAACAGATGCAGCTGCTGGAGATCTTATTTTCTTTGCAGCAGGTGAATACCCATTCGCTTTTGAACCACTTGGTGAAGTGCGTAAGGCAGTTGCAGAAAAATTAGATATGATCGATACGTCTGTGTGGAGCTTGCTTTGGGTTACAGACTTCCCAATGTTTGAAAAAGATCCTGAAACAGGAGTAGTAGCTTCGGTGCATCATCCATTTACGCGTCCAAATCCAGAAGATATGGATAAGCTTTCTACGGCTCCCACAAAAGCACGCTCTATTGCCTACGACCCAGTGATGGATGGATACGAACTCGGCAGTGGTTCAATCCGTATTCATGAACCAGATCTTCAAACAAAGATTTTTGAAGTAATGAATATTGGTAAAGAAGAACAAGAAATGAAATTTGGCCACATGTTAAAAGCCTTTGAATATGGAGCTCCGCCGCATGGTGGAATTGCACTAGGTATTGATAGAATAGTAATGCTCCTTTGTGACGAGCCAAATATTCGTGAAGTTATTGCATTCCCTAAAGACCAAAAAGCGAAAGACGTTATGCTTGGTGCTCCAGCACCAATGCCAGATAAGCAGGTAGAGGAACTTGGTATTAAGGTTATTCGTGAAGACTAGCGGTATAACTAGTCATGGCTCGTCTTCGCTCACCATGACAACACAGTGTCACCCTGAGCGAAGACGAAGGGTTGCACTGTGTTGAATAAACATGTGTAGCCTTTTACGAAGGTGATGAGAATCATTTTGACATTGTGATAAAATATTAAGCTTATCACTATCATTTTTTATAAGAGCTTTCTTCTTTCTTCGACTCCATTTTTTAATACGTTTTTCCCAATCGATAGCATCAAGTACGTATTGAAACGCAGCGGTATACACTAATTGTATTGGTCGTTTCTTAAATGTATAACAAGTAGTATAAAAGCCAAATTGATGTTGCCATAATCGCTTTGGTAAATCACTTGTTATGCCAATATAAAAAGAATCATCAACACACTTTAACATATAGACAGTATATTCTTTTTGCATAGGTGAACGATTATACACCTATGATATGTTTAAATCAAGAAATCTAGTCTAACAATTCAGCAGTCTTTCCGGTTTCTGGAATAATACTTTCAGTAATAATACCATTTTGCTCAGTAACCTTATAGCAATGGGCAGTGTTTTTACTCGTAATAACGTTATAGATGTCATCTTGCCAAACAATAGCTGCACATTCATCAACGCCAATGCCAACACCTTTGTGTAGTTTTATAAATTCATAAAAACTTTCTCTACGAGGCTTGCCGTCAGTAGCGCTATCGTAATGAGGGCAATGAATAGCGGGAATAAAATTAAGTCCTGTTACGCGTATGTAATCCCAGTTATCTGCGGCGTCAAAGCTTGCGCTATCACTATGGCCAGATTCGTACCAACAAATAGAGCCAGCAGAAAGTCCACACAAAACTTTGCCACTGTTACGAGCCTTTGTAAGTAAGGAATCAACACCACGCTCTTTCCAAAGCTGCATCATCATTTTTGTATTACCTCCACCAACATAAATAATATCGGCCTGCTTAATTTTTTGCTGTATTCCTTCGTCAGTAATTACATTATCTAGCAATGGTAAAATGTCAACAGTACACCCTAGTAAGTCACCATAGTATCCTTTAAACACATTAATATATCCTTCACTGTCGCTACTAGCAGTTGGAACAAACAGTACATTAGGGTTCGTTTTTTTAGAAAGCTTTATAATAGCTTCATCAATAGACTGCGTTTCAATGGCTGTGCCTGGACGACCCATTTCTCCGCCACCAATAGTTACAATAGTACTCATAAAAACATTGTACCATTAATTCCAAGTATCAAAATCTTTAATCATTTGGGTTCGTTTTTCGTTACCGTCATATAAATTGTTAAACCAAGATTCTAAAATTTCTACTGGATCTTCTGTTATCCAAGAGCTTAAACATAATACATTTGCATTATCATACACCTTTGCGAATTCAGCTTGTTTTGGTAACGTGCAAAGCGTTGCACGAATTCCCTTAAAACGATTAGCACCAATTTCTACACCAGCACCAGTTCCACAAACTAAAATGCCAGAATCGTTTTCATTTCTTTGAATCGGTATCGTTACAGCAGGAATAATTTCTTGCAAACTTATTTTTACGTTAGAGTCCATTGTTCCAACATTTTTAAATTCAATACTATTAAGCGTTAAATAGTTCTCAATTTTTGTTAGTAAATCGACAGTGTGATGATCTCCAGCAATATTAATCATAATCTAAATAAATAATAGAATCTACCAACCTTTTACTTCCATGCCATTTACGGCAGCATCTAATTCTGCCTTTTGTTTAGAGGCACCAGAGCCTTCCGCAATGCGCTGCTCTTCAATAAATAATGCGCATACAAATGTTTTATTATGGTCGGGTCCAGACTCACTAACCATTTCGTAGTGTGGAGTAATGTTTAATAATTCTTGTGATTTTTCTTGAAAACGGGACTTCGCATCACGGTCTTTACCAGCAGCAAGTAATGTTTGCAGGTCTACTAAAATAAATTTTGTAATAAAGCTTTGTGCAGCATCGTAACCACGGTCTAGGTGTATAGCACCAATTAGCGCCTCTAACGCATTGGCTAGGGTGCTTTCTTTACTTCGGCCACCACTAGCTTCTTCGCCTTTACTCATGAACAAATAGTCACCCAAATTAATAGTAGTTGCTACCTTGGCTAGGTTTTCGCCACGCACTAATGCTGCGCGCCAGTTTGTTAACTCTCCTTCATTTTTATCACGAAACGAAAACAAATACTCCGTTACAATTAGTTCTAACACAGCGTCTCCTAAAAATTCTAGGCGCTCATTGTGGCCATTAACATGTTGTTGTTTACTAGCACTACGGTGGGTAAGTGATTCTGCAAGCATGTCTTTGTTTCTAAAAACAATACCAATGGTTTTTTCTAACTGGGTAAAGGCAGCTGGCATATTACTTGGGGCAAATTTCTTGGGTAATAGCATTCAGCACTCCATGCACAAATTTACGACCTTCATCCGTGCTAAATTCCTTACAAAGTTCTACTGCTTCATTAATAATAATAGCGGGGGCTAATCCAGTTTCTTTGCTCATGGTTAACTCTGTTGCACCAATAAGCATAATGGTTAGTGATACTTGATCAATCTCTTTTAACTCCCATTGTGGAGTGTGTTTATCAATTAATGTTTCACATGTTTCGCGGTGTGTAAAACAGTTATCAAGTAACTGTGTTGCAAATGGTTGATCTGCGCCTTCATTTAAGCTGAAGGTAAGTTGTAAGGCTGACTGGAGTGCGGGTAGTTTTTGTTCTTTACGAGCATACAATGCTTGTAGAACCGCAATCCGGGCAGCATGACGGTGTCGTGCCATAAAAAGGTCGGGAGGGGATTGTTTATATATTATAACTGATTAGAAGATTTAATACTACACATACAGTTAAATGTTGCAGGTGTTGCAAAGGCGTCAGAGGTTAAAGAAGGAGTAAGTTTACTTACATCTTAAATAGCAAAACCTCTGATACGCCTGCAACATCTGTAACCTCTGCAACATTGAACAGTCTTTCTCATGTGACTTTTTCCTTACTTTCCAGTAAAATGCCTCTATGGAAAAAAAGAAAAAAAACTCTTGGTGGCTCGATATATTAGATATTGGTTTAAACGTTATTATCATCGTGGGTATTGTCGTAGCTATCCGTACATTCTTAGTATCACCATTCCAGGTTGATGGTCCAAGCATGAATAACACATTGGAAGACAATCAATACATTATCATCAATAAGTTAGCATATTATATTGGTAGTCCAAAACGTGGTGATGTTGTGGTATTTAAGGCAAAGCAAACAAATGAAAAATACTATGTTAAACGTGTGCTTGGCGTTGGTGGTGACGAGGTAATTTTGCGCGGAGGCGACGTATTTATTAAAACACCAGATAGTGAGTTTGAAGTAAAAATTGAAGAAGCATACTTAGCAGAAGACAATCTTGGTCGTACGTATCAGAGGCACCCTAATAGTGGAAACACTACCGAAAAACGTTACCAGGTACCAAGTGATCAATATTTTTTGATGGGAGATAATCGTCAAGGAAGTCTAGATTCACGCAGTTTTAAAGATGAAAATGGAGCAGAAGTACCGTTTATTGCTGAAAATGATATTAAGGGGCGTGTATGGTTTGTAGCGTTGCCAGTTACAAAAATTCATGCTCTGTCTCCACCAGAATATAATTTATAAAGGATGGAGGAGTTAGGAAATTAGGTATTTTTTTGGTATCCTTGCCACAAGGAAAATATATCTAAATTCCTATTATTCTATCTCCTCAATCCTAAATTATGTCAGGACACAGTAAATGGGCTTCAATTAAACACAAAAAAGGTGCCGCCGATGCCAAGCGTGGTAAAATTTTTACGCGCCATGCAAAACTTATTGAAATTGCCACCCGCTCTGGTGGACCCGATGTAGGTATGAACGCTGCATTAAAAACTGCAGTTGATAATGCTAAAGCAGACAATGTTCCTAATAATAATATTGATAGAGCTATTAAAAAAGGCAGCGGAGAACTACAAGGAGAGGTAACGGCAGAAGTGAATTACGAAGCATACGGACCAGGTGGTTCAGCATTAATTATTGAATGTTTAACTGATAATAAAAACAGGACACTGCCAAATATTAAGATGATTCTTAATAAAAAAGGTGGAAACTTTGCTGAAAGCGGTAGCGTAATGTATATGTTCGAGCGGAAAGGTTTTGTACTCGCTGAAGTAAAAGAAGGTATGGATGCAGATGAATTAGAATTAGCATTGATTGATTACGGAGCAGAGGACATTAATGTTGGTGAAGAAATGATTGAAATTACGACAGGCATTAGCGATTGGACAAAAGTGCGCGATTACCTAAAAGAGCAAGAATTTGAAGTAACAGAATCTGGACTTAAATATGTTTCAGGTCAAACTCAAGATCTCGATGATGAAAAAATGGAGAAAGTAGCTAATTTAATTGAAGCATTAGAGGAAGACGAAGATGTTTCTCAGGTGCATACCAACGTAGGATAAAAACCTTAAGCATTGAAGGTTTCTATGTCATCATTTTCGTATTCTTGTGCCCTTTTAATAAATAACAATAATCCATAATAGAACATCACAGCAATCCATCCTAAATGCTCAATCTCTACGCTTGCATATGGCACTTTTGCCAGTGTTTTTGTAATAATGATAATAAGCTCTAAGCACGCCCAGCCAAGGTAAGCAATTAATTGGCCACCAAGCCACCAAACAGAGCTAAGCATTGTCCCTACAAAGCCAAACAACATCGCTAGTGGTAGCAGTGGGGCTACTAAAATATTAGCCAGTGGTGCAATTAAACTAAGGCGACCAAATAATACAATAATAAGTGGTACTGCTACCAGTTGTGCCGCCATAGTCATAGTAAGCGATTCCCGAACTGCAAATGTGTCAGGTGTACACTTAAACCATTTTTCTAGCATTGGGGAGAATTCTAGCAGTCCTAGTACTGCTAAAAACGAAAGCTGAAACCCAGCATCGTACCACAGTAATTTTGGATTAATCACTGTCATAAAAAATGCTGTCCAAAGCAGGGTGATACGTATGGTATTTTCACGACCAAGCTGCAAAGCCAATAAACTTAAGCAGCCCATAATGGCAGCACGTACTACCGCTGGTGATGCTCCCACAAATAATGTAAAGCCAACAATACAAATAACAATTGGTATAATACGGTACCGTTTAGGTACAAACCCAAAGGCAGCACCAATAAACAAAATAACAATGGCAATGTTGTAACCTGAAATCGCAATAATATGGGTTAATCCGGTCGTATTAAAATCTTCCATTAAATGCGCAGGTATGCCTTTACGCGAACCTGTAAGTAGTCCTGCCATAAATGAGGCATGCGGCTCGCTGTAGAGTCGATTAATTTGTCGTTCAAATTTTTCTTTTATTCCAAAAAGACTATGTTGTACTATATTTTTTCTTATTGCAAGTTTTTTGCTTTTAAATTCTAAATCTTCTTTAGAAATTGATCCACGATACATAACGCTATAAATATTGTATCGGCTTAAGTATTGATCATACTGAAATGCTTCAATAGGCTTGGGCTTCTGCAGTATTCCAGAAATTTGTACGGCATCACCTTGGTTATATTCTGGCCATTGGCGTTCATCGTTAAACAACACTAATCCTACAGCAGGCTGAAGGTAGCCAGAACCAGTATCAAGACTGGTAATATTAATAGTATATTTTGTTTGCAGTGGCCGCTTATCAGGATCTTGCGCAATAGTGCCATGCAAAACTTGGTATGTGCTATTGCTGTACCAATCAATACTAGCAGGGGATGATTGATGAGTACTTAACTGAACGCTCATAAAGGCTAGCCCCATAGCAAGTACAATTGGAGCAATCCATCGATACCAATGTTGGTAGTATCCAAATAGTATTAAAAGTATGAATCCTAGCCAAATAATAGATGGATACATAACCTGCTGATTCCATTGCAATAAAAAAAGTGTAAAGAGGTAGCTGCCATGAAACCAGTAAAGCGTTTGCAACATAAGTGATGAATTCTACACTACTATCTTTTTAAATACAAACAATATGTTAAAAAATAAATACATATAAAATTTGGAATACATAATTAGCAGCTCCTAAAACAAAAAAATTGCACTGTCCAGTAATATATATCATTGTAAAATTAGTGTATTATATAAGTAATGAAGCCTCATTTACCTGAAAGATTTAGAATACAAGTCAATCCTAATAATGGCATTCTTTGCGATTTTAGCAATAATTTTAATGAAATTGCCAGATGGCTTAATAGTTCTCGCACAAGAGTTGGCGATACATTAGAGAGTTGGCAAAGTAAGTTAAGAGGAATGCCAACGTATACAGAATACATTGAAAGGAAATGTAGAATGAAGCCATTAATTGAAAAAAAATCAGCAATTCAAATAGTTGCAGAATTAACGGAGACAGTAGAGGCAAAAAATCTGAATAGAATTGTATTAGAGCTCCGTAAAATTGGTATATTGAATCCCGAAGAACACAGAGAGACAGTTCGCGATTTAGTAAATGATGCAAGTCAAATTTTTAAACAAGGATTAGATAAATAATCTTTAAGCATGCTAATACAAATAGAGCGGAGACGGGTCGTTTTACATTAAATACAACTATCACCCAATTCTGTAATTCGTACTACATCGATTTATTGCTTAAATAAACCGTTGCAATTAGGCTGTTAAGGTATTCTCTCTACACTATCAATTATGAAAAAATTAGCATCATTACTATTATTAATTATAATACCAGCTGCCGCTTTGGCTGCTTTTCCTGATGTACCAGAGCAGTCACAGTACTTTGACGCTGTGGAGTACGCAAAACTTAATGGTATTGTAAATGGATATGATGATGGAACGTACCGACCAAATGTAACAATTAACCGAGCGGAGTTTGTTAAAATATTAGTAGAATCTAACTTTACTGTAGCCGATGTAGAAAGCTGTACTGTGGATTCTATGGCGTACAGCGACGTGCCAAGTGCAGCTTGGTATGTGCCATATGTTTGTGTGGCAACAGAAGAAGGTATTATTAAAGGTTATGAAGATGGAACATTTAGGGCCGCTAATACTATTAATTTTGTAGAGGCTGCTAAAATTATTATTGCTACTGAAAATGGCGGAGAGATTGCTGGGGATCCTTGGTACCAGCCATACGTTATTTCACTGAGTGAACGTAATGCTATTCCAACAGCTATAACAACATTAGATCATAATGTTACCAGGGGAGAAATGGCCGAAATGATGTATAGAACATTGCAGTCTATTACAGATAAGCCTTCAACGACATATAACACATTGGCAGGCATTGAGGAGCAATCTGCAATATTAACGCCTGTAGATGGCAGTAATTCAACAGGAGTAGCAAATGCTACGTGGGATGGTACAGAATATAAAGTGGTTGCAACATTTAGTAATCTTCCAGAAGCATTACCAGGCTTCTTTTATGAAGGCTGGGTTGTGCGCCCAGGTGCTAACCTGAGTATTATATCCACAGGTGTAGCTGACGGCATAACCGGTAATATATTTACGAGTAATCAAAATTTAATAGACCATACTAGGTATGTGTTAACATTAGAGCCAGACGATGGAGATCCGGCACCAGCTCCAGAACATACTGTAGAAGGAGACTTTAATTAGAAAAAACGACCCGTCTCCGCTCATTTATTATAGTAAGATGAAGTGAATGTATTATATTTATTAAAATCGATAGCTGCTTCGGGGTCTTTTCGCAGATAAAGCTAGCAGTAACTGCATAAAGGGCGCGAAGCAATGCAATAACGAGCGTAGTGAGTTATAAATGGAGACGGCCCGTTTCTCCTTATCGATTTCGCCACCAGATCATCAGCAGGTTTGCTCCAAAGAAAATCATAACAAACGCAACGATGGTTGCCAATAAGTCTGGATTAACTAAAATTGCTACTCCTAGTAAAATAAGGAGTAATGCATTTGGTAGTAAAAAACCAGCAAACCGTTTTTGTAACGGGCTAGAGTATTTTTTATTGGAGTAAAAATTAAACATTATATAGTTCGTAGTTGAGCAGCTTTACCTCCTTTATCAACTGCGCCCCCTAAACTTCTGTAGACAAGGTCAACAGTATCAAACAAGATCTGATTTGCTGTACCTGCTACAGCAGCAACCCCGTCTGGATTTTCAACATTTTGATTAATAGTTCCCTTGTAGCGGTCCCATTCAGAGCCATATTGCTGTTTACGGTTTTCTCTGTAAACATCAGCATTTGATAAAAGATCTATTCCATCTGGTATCCAAGATCCTAGAATACCAATGGCTCCAGATACAGCGCCGCCAACACGACCACGAAAAATACCAGCGATATTTTTTACATTCTGCAAACTTCTACCTGCAACCCCAAAGGATTCAAGTCTATCTGGTTTTGCAGCCAAATTTTCAGATGGTGCGTTTCTCATAATTTAAATGACTATTTACCTCCTTTACCACCTTTAATACCAGCTTTTTGAGGAGTTAGAATTTTACGACCTTTACGACGACGTGCAGCAAGCACGCGTTTTCCACCTTTACTCTGAGACCTTTTAAGGAATCCATGAGTTCGAAGCCGTTTTCTCCATTTGAGTTTTCCTAACATAGTTAAGAGAGTATATTGATTAATATCGTAAAGTCAAATACTATGATCTCCTTTTTTATACCAATTTTCTATCGTAAAATATTCATGAATAATGCAGTAAATCAAGAATCAAAAATACTAGATGAGCCAGAGCTTATTGTAGAAACTGCAACAGTAGCTCTAGCCGATGACATAAAGGCAGTTGGGTCATTTAGCTCTCTACCAAACATTGATGCAGGATTTTTAGATGGAATTCGTCATGAAAAAATTACATACCTACTTGATATCTGGAGAGAAAAGATAGGAAAAGAGCTATGGTATGAGGTTAAAAAAGTAGGATTAGCATACGATGAAGCGGCTCAAGAATTAGGTATACAGCTACTACAAGTTGAACAAGAAGAAGATGATTTTATTGTAGATATCCATACAGATTCTATTATTAAAAAAGTGGGGTTTACAAAAGAAAGTGTAAAATTAATGCGTTTAAAATTATATCATACGCTAACAGACGCACTGGCTGAATTACTACAAGAGCAAAGAGTTCTTTTAAAGGTAAATACGAAGGTAAAAAATGAACATGGCGTACAAGTACCAGTTATTAAGGGTGATGCCCGAGAAGCTCTTAACAAAGCTTTATCATAGCAGTAATTAAACTGTGAAAGCCAAATGGAATACATTGGAGAAATAAGAAAAACCACTGAGATGAAAAAAGAGAAAATTGGAGATTAATCCAGTTGTCAAAAATAAGGATATTATCTGAAGAATAATTTCACTCACTGTGATTAATTAGTGGTCAGTTAAAATAAGTAAGTTTACTATAGGGTTCATTAATTCTCGCACTATCGAGAGGAGCTCTTGTGGCTTCCAAGGGAGTGAACGGCCATCCGCCGAACGCGATAGTTGACACGACTTGGAATAAGCCACTAAGTAAGCAGCGCAGTGCGAAACTTTTTTGTTACTTTTTTGGTTACAAAAAAGTAGGGAAAGAATGTAAAGTAGTGCTGTGAACCAATCAGAAGCACAGCATCGAGCTCAAACCTTACGCCAAGAAATTTGGCGGCTTAATAAAGCGTATTTTATGGAAGATAGAAACGAGGTAAGCGAAGATGTGCGCGATAGCCTAAAACAAGAACTAATTGCGATTGAGACAGAATTTCCAGAGCTGATTACCATAGATTCACCAACACAACGCGTAGGTGTTCCACTTAGCGGAAAATTGCCTAAAATAAAACATTTAAGCCCGCGAGAGTCATTGCAGGATGCGTTTAATCAGCAAGAATTGGCTGACTGGCTCGAAACCATGGAGCGTTCACTAGGGAGTAAGCCAGAGTGGGAATTTATTGCAGAAGAAAAAATTGATGGGCTGAATATTACGCTGGTGTACGAAAAAGTTGCAGACGTTCAAGAGGTGGCAGAGGTGTCAGAAGGGTCTCAGTTAGAACAAACTTCTGAAACCTCTGCAGCTCCTGCAATTTTTTACACCCTCCTCCGCGCTGTAACCCGTGGTGATGGTAAAGAAGGGGAAGATGTAACCCATAGTATTAAAACAATTCAATCCATTCCACTAAGGCTAGAAATTACTGGTGAAGCACCACAATTTATTGAGTTATCTGGCGAGGTGTATATGCCTAAGTCGGTCCTTAAAAAAATAAATCTTGGGCTAGAAGCTAAGCATCAATTTGCAAATCCAAGAAATGCCGCTGCTGGCTCTGTTCGTCAGTTAGACCCAGCTATTGCTGCCAGTAGAAAATTAGAAATGTTTTTTTACACACTAGATACCCAAACAAAGCAGCAGCAAAATATAAACAAGCAGTCAGAATCACTAGAGTGGATGAAGCAACATGGCTTGCCAGTAAATTTAAACTATCAAGTCCATCACGATTTACAATCAGTCGAAAAGCAGTACCAAGACCTACAAACTAAGCGTGATAATCTAGAATACGATATTGATGGTTTAGTGGTGAAATTAAATGATATTACATTACAAAAAAATCTAGGTTCAACCGCCAAAGCACCAAGGTGGTAGCGTGCCTATAAGTTTCCCGCCGAGCAAAAAACCGCTCAAGTGTTAGAAATTACTCTGCAGATTGGCCGTACAGGTGCTATTACTCCAGTTGCAGAGCTAACCGCCACCGAACTAGCTGGCACCACGGTAACTAGAGCTACGCTCCATAATGAAGATGACATTAAACGCCAAGACATCCGCATTGGCGACACCGTCATTGTACAAAAAGCAGGAGACATTATTCCAGAGGTAGTAGAAGTTATGAGCAATTTACGGCCAGCAGATTCTGAACCTTATTTATTCCCAACAAATTGCCCTAATTGTAAAACAGCTTTAGAGCGTCCCGAAGGCGAAGCTGTGCACCGTTGCCCAAATATAGATTGCCCAGCTCGTAAACAAGAAGCCTTCGAGCATTTTGTTTCTCGTTATGCGTTTAACATAGAAGGTCTGGGTAAAGAAACGCTGCAAGAATTACTCAGTCGTGGTCTGATTCATAATCAAGCTGATCTATTTACATTAACACCAGATATTTTAAGCCAAATTCCATTATTTAAAGAGAAAAAAATCCAAAACACACTAGAGTCTATTGCCGACTCTAAAGAAATTGCAATCGACCGCTTGCTCTATAGCTTAAATATTCGCCATGTAGGACGAGAAACAGCAGACATTTTTGCTAGGCGCTTGCAGTGGCACACTAGTGAGGATGAAGTAGAAATACAAAGTGTCGAAGCAAGTCCATCATTATTTGAGCCAGAAGTAACCACAAAAACTATTACCAGAGTCCCCGTGGAAACATTAATAAAAACGTTGCTAGAATATGGGGTAGATGGGTTAAGTGCGTACGATGGCGTGGGTCCATCGGTAGCACAATCGTTAATTGATTGGGTAGCAATTGATAGTAACCAGGCCTTACTAAAGCAGTTAGAAATAGCAGGCGTAAGTGTGGTATTGCCAAGTAATGCAGGGCTAGAACAGGTATTTGCTGGGAAAACATTTGTGGTAACAGGGTCACTGCCGACACTTGGCCGCGAAGACGCTAAGCAATACATTAAAGACCGTGGTGGCAAAGTGAGTAGCAGTGTTAGTAAGCAAACAAGCTATGTGCTAGCAGGGGAGTCTGCTGGTAGTAAGTTAAGCAAAGCACAAGAATTAGGAATAGAAGTTGTAGATGAACAATGGTTGACAAATAATAAATAGTATTTTAAAATATTTAACTGTTCTTTTTTTATTTTTACCATTTACCATCAATAAGGAGAAACAATGGTAGCGGTAATATTGTTGTGGCTATTCGCGCCTTCGTTTCATAAATACTACGTGTTTACACATAGAGTTTATGAACGATTTATGCGAAGTCATATGGACCCATTAGATGAGCAATATCACTTAAAAAGACGTAGGTTCTGGCAAAGAGTCGAACTTACAGCTCTAAGTGCCGTGATAGAAGCTTCAACATGGTGTTGTATTTTTTTACTCCAATAGAAAGGATAGCGTAAAGTTCTTGGTTGGCATCTTAATGAAAGGATCCAACTAATAGTCAGCATTCATTGCTGACACTAGCGGCATCGCAAGATGCCGAACAAGCCCAATGCAATGTTGCACCGGGCTTTTAATTTGACAAATAATTATTAATAGTTCAAAATATAATTCGTTCTTTTTTCATATTTCATACCTCCCAAATTTTAAGGATAAACATGGGACCTGCTCTTTCCATATTTATGAAGGGATTGATGTTTATTGCTATCTTTCCTTTCACAATCTTTATTGTCTGCCGAATGCGCCATAGCTTACTTGGCTACCTTTGGTGGCATAGTGAGAACTATGACAAGTTTAGACAAAAAAGAGACTACGAAGGTAGTGAAGACGCAATGACCTTCAGGACCAGGAAACGCCGCTTTAAAAAACGTGCGTTGGCAATATCTGCCATTGCTACTCTAGAAGTAGCATTATTCCTCATCTACAAATCTCCGTGGATCATCCATCATTTTGGGTGGTTATTTATCCCAGAAGGATAAAGAACATGGCTTAACTTTAACGTTGAGCACCACGGCAACCATTGCGTTGCCGAAATAACCCAACGCCACTTCGGCTGAGGGTTTTTTATTTGGTGTATTGACAAAAACAATAAAATATGTAACATAGGATAGTTAGCAATCCTGCTAACAAGTTCTTTTCTACTACGGAAGGTATAGCATGGAAGTTATCTTTATGCGGATCGAAGTGGAAACATTAAGCAGGCAACAAGTTCTTTGTTGCGTACTTGAGGAGGTTCTACTCCGGCTCTGTAAAACTACACATTTAACCGTAACTCAGCACGAGTACGGAGAACCAAAGCCAAATTTGGGACAAGTTCTAGATGTTTTAGTTTAATTATTTTCACACGGAGGTGAAACATGTCGACAGGAAATTTTGTGGAAGACATTCTAATAGTCTGTGTTCCGTACATCATCCCTGTTATGTCTATCGGCTTCGCTCTGTTCTGCAGACGCAAAACCGAAGGCATTGGTGCTCTCATTTTTGCTAGCAGCTTGCTAGTAGTAGGGGCACTTATTGTTGGAACGGTTGTCTGCGATTTTATCTCGTAGGCATAAATTGTTCCACAGAAAAGAGACCAAGGGTTAAACGCAAACAGTGAGCGCGTTCAACCCTTTTTTTTGCGTAAAAAACCGGTTTACTGTATAATAAAAACATATGGATACCACACTTTACTTAACCACGGCCGAACAAGAATTACTAAATAATATTGATGTAACGTTAACAGAAAACTTCTCTGTAGAAGCAGAAACATTCGGTAAGTATGAAACTATAAAACAGCTGCAAATGCGCCATTTTTTAGCAGACTTTACTGCTTATCCAGAAATTAATACACTTATTGAAAAATTAAAAAGTAACCCTACTGACATTACAAAAGAAGACTTAGAAACCATGAACCCTGAGTTCCAAGAAGAGGTTTACTTTGCAATTGGAGCAAGAGGGGTTGATGTATTTGTGCAAGAACTTATAAAAAATATCTCTGATGAAGATGATATGGAAGCTCTTTGTTTTTTGACAACTGTTCGCCATAAATTACTCGATATTAACTCAAAATCTAAACATGTTTGATACTGAAAACCTATCTTCGGCAGAAATAAAACGCCTTCAAGAGGCTAGCGAGGTTTATAGAAGTCTTGATAGCCGTGAACGTGAAATTCTTGATGCAATTGACAATAGCGTTACCCAGCGCGAGGAATTAGCAGTAAATCTTAAAGACAGACTTAATGGTGAATACCATGATGAATTAATTGATCATTTAGCGATGATTCATGAGCAAAAAGAAGCTAAAAAGGAATATACTTCTTGGGGTTATGTTAAAGAAAAAGCAGGCCAAGCTGCTAAGTGGGCCTGGAAGCATAAATGGTGGATTGCCGGCTTAACAACTGCTGCCATTTTTGGTTATGGTTATTATAGATATGGTGATTTAATGGGAGGAATTCAAGTTATGAAAAATATCGGCGGCGGTATTGCAAACATGTATGGCGCCGCAACCGAAAAAATTGGTGGTTTCCTTGGCGGCCTTAAAGAGCGCCTTGGTGGCCTTTGGGGAGGCGCTGAAGAAATTGCGCAAAAATTACCAGGAGTTCCTGAAATTCCAGGTGGAGTGCTTCCACCAGATGGAGTAATACCGGAAATTCCAAGTATTCCAGAAGTACCAGTCCCTACTGATGGACTTCCTAGCCTTGGAGACTTTGACGCAACTTAAAATCGTTT
Organism: uncultured Candidatus Peribacteria bacterium; assembly: GCA_964434585.1. Taxonomy (GTDB): domain Bacteria; phylum Patescibacteriota; class Gracilibacteria; order Peribacterales; family Peribacteraceae; genus CAYSVN01. The sequence continues at coordinate 21,077 of CAYSVN010000001.1, forward strand.
TTAACACATACAAACTAACATTATGGCCGATTCGGGAGAAATACCTCAGGACTACGATAGTCTAGAGCGAAAACAACCAACAGCTCCGGTAGTACAACCAGCAGGTGAGGCCGAGCTTCCTCAGCATGGTGATCTGCTAAGGCAATTGCAGCAAACAATTGAAGCAAAAAATGTTAAGCTTATTGACAAAGAATTATTTGAAGCCTTAGCTTTGTTGGCTGCCTATAAAGAAGATTGGAAAGAAGTTGAAGAGCTTCTTAGAATTGATAATTTTCCATCACCTACAAACGAAGGGCGCAAGCAACCAAATTTTACAGTTGATAATCGATCGCTTGTAGAATTACACAAAAAATTGCAGCAATTTTTACGCCTTGCACGCTACAAGCACTTAGGTCGTGATGTTGGGCCTGCCTATAACAAAAGAACGTTAACCCAAATTCAGAACACAACACTTAAACGAGTTGCGCAATTTTTAGAAGCTAGAAATACATACGTAGAAAAATACTGTAATGCAGATGTATACATTTTCAATGAGATGTTAAAAGGGTATTTAGATAATGAGGTTATTCAAAAAAATGCAAATGAAGAATTAAAGAAATTTTTAGTAACAAACTACACACTTGCACAGGAGTTAGGTTTGCCTGATATACCGTCTAAATATATTAATGAAGATGTATTACAGCGAATAACAGAAAGAGATGTTCGTGTTATGAAAATTATAGAAAATTGCATGAGAATAGATAAGAATAAAGAAGGTGAAATTGAAGCTTTTGAAGTAGATAAAAATAAAATAAAACAGTATCTTGAGTCGTTACAACTTGAAGCTGACCAGCAACAAATTGATGCGTTGTTTTTTATTGTTAAGGTTTTAATTGATGAGGAGAATCATGAGCAGCTTTACCAGGTTTCAGACAGTCTACGTATACCATTTGAAGATATAACCATTACTCAAGCTGCACCTTATTTAAATGAAAAAATGGAAATACTTGATGAACATTTAGGTGGTGCGTTTGAGAAGATTCGTGGAGCGGTTTCGAAACCAGTACTTAAACGCTACATGGAAGATGGTATTTCATTGCCAAAACTACCAAAGCTTTCAGAATCATTTAAAAAACTTAAGTTCGAAAACTTGCCAGCAGATGTAAAACTAGAACTAACCAAAGACATAAGAGCAGCTCTAGAAAACAAGCTTAACGATAACATTCCAGATGGGTTTAATACAATTGATGATGATAAGTTAGTTGCAGAGATTGGTAATGTTCTCAGCTATATGAAAGGAAATAATACAACATTACTTAGTACGACAGATAGAACTGTTGGAGAAGAGGAAAACAAGCGTACATTAGAAGGAAAACCAAGTAGTTTTTCTGCGCGTGAGTATTCGATTATGCAAGCTCTTAAAGAATATATTTCTTCGGAAGTTTCTAGTGAGGCAGTTATTAATTCACTCCTTATTTATAATCGAGACGAGACGGTGCAGAAAAAAATGGTAGAGACCATTACTGATATGCTTACAGATTCATCTGACTCTCTTTCGCATGATGAAGCATTACAACTTCTTTTCCGTTTAAAATTGTCAGAGAGAGGAACAGGAAAGCCTCAAAGTAGTCCACTTCTTTTAATGGAAGGTTTACGACTATTACAAAGTCAAGACAGTGTCCTTGTGGACGACCGTAAACAGGGGCAAATTACTATCCAGGCAGCTGGCGAAATTCATATTGCTCATGAATTTATGATGATGATTGCAAGAACGGCAGCCTCTGGTAAATTAGAAATCCCCGATGGTATTGAGGTGAGCGATGAAATGATGGACTTCTTAACATACCAGGTAGGCCTTGGTGTAGAGCAATACAAAGAAGAGGAAACCACATTATTAGAAACCATAAAAAAATATAAATTACCTATTGCACTTTTTGTTCTTATAGCTGGTGGAATTGTTTTGTTTAGACCTGGAAAACGAGCAACGGAATTTGCAATTCAGGTAAATCGGGCTAAAATGCAAAACTTTACCCGAGGGACGTTAGCAGAATTTAAAAAAGCATACCCTAAATTGGCGCAACAGTTTTCTGATGACGAGATAAAAGCTACCAGAAGAATTGCCCGTGAAGTACTGCATGACTATAACCAGCTTGAAACTCTAAATTTTCAAAGAAGAGGGGCATTGATTCGTACATTTAACCGTATAAAACAACAACAGGCGTTTGACATGGTAGAGCTGGTAAAAACGCTAAAAAATATTAGAAATCCGCGTAGTATTATTGAAAAAATGGCAAACAAAGCCTTTTTGATTACAGATTCTGACCCCGCTTTAGTTGCTAGACTAGTGAATAAAACAGTAGGCTCACGAGAAGAGCTTACAAGTATTATGAAGCAAGCAGGGTATGCTGATGAAGTTATTAAAGATGCTATTCATGAGCTTGGCGCAACGAACATTTCTCATTTTGAAAGGCAGGAAAAATTATTTGCAGAAGCCGAAGAATTAATGAAAAGAACTACTAATGTAAGCACTTTAGATGATGCTACGAGAGCTGCAGAGATCGAAAGTTTAAAGGCTGATTTTAAAAAGCTTTCTACCAATCTAGAGAATGCGGCTGCAGAGATAAATCCTGCGTTTAAAGAGAAGTTTATTAAGCATCTACAACAAGAGTATCCTCACTTACCTCAGGGGAGCATGTCATCAGTTGATGAAGTTGTTGAGGGAGCGATTAGTGCCGCTCCTCGAATTACCCATATTGAACAATTATCTAATATAGATGCTTTTAAAAATCGCCTTACATATATCTTGGAGGAGCTTGATGAAATTAACGCTATGAAAACTGGGAAAATTGCACGCCTAAGAGAGTTTAATAAAAATACTGTGCGACCTTTTATGAAAGAACTTGCTGTATTTGAAGTAGACCATCCAACTGTACGTCGAACACTAGCAAATCAAATTATGGGAGACGTTATAACAGATGCGGATTGGGATATTATTAAATCCGCCCATGCAGAAACAGACATTGTAAAGAAGTCTGCAAAACTAAAAGCTCTTGAGCACTCAGTTGCAGATTTACCGCTTAAAGATGAAGCGCGTATTACGAAGCGCAATAATATTAGAAAATTAATGCGCACAGGGATAACAGGGGAAGTTGCGTTAGATGCTATGATACAACCCAGTACCGTCGATGAGCTTGCAGATGTTCTTAAAGGTTTAAGCCCAAAACATTGGGCACCAAAAATTACTACTTACCTTAAGCGTTATCCTGGTCAATTAAATAGTGTTGGCAACATGCTTGATGATACTAGCGTCGTTACTGCAGCTAAACAGGCCGATGGAGTGGCTGAGTTATCAAGAATCCGATCTGCAGCTGTGCAAACATCACAACTACTAAGGAGAGGGTTTGGTCATGCAATTACAAAAGGTCTCCCTGTCGCCGGGTTTATACTTGAAGCTTTTTTAATTCGTAGTACATATAATCAATTGCAAGCCGCAGAGAAACAAGGTGATGGAGCACAAATAGAACTTTTAAAAAGCAAACTTGATACTGATGTGCAGGCATTTTCAAGCGAGGTAGTTCTGAGTGGATTTATGTATAGAGCTTCTCAATTAGGACAGCTTGGAGTAAAAACAACAATAGTCGGTGCTCTAGCTTTAACGGCTGGTCATTTAACAAAAGATGCTCTTTATACTTACGCAGATGAGATAAATAATATGACATATGACCGCTATCGTTCAGAGCGACCAGACCAAAACCTTCAAACAATAAAAGGTGCTACATTTGCAGCGCTCGTTGACCCAGAAGGTGTACAAAAATATGCCGAGTCAGCTGCTCTAGATGCTTACATCGAAAATCTAAACTTAGCGCAGCTCAATGAATTAGACATGCTCTATGGAAGGGAAACATTGGCCTTTAAATTAGCAAAAAGTGAGCATAAATCATACGAAGAAATATTGAATAGTCAAAACTTACCAAGAGTACTTAAAGAAGAAAAAGAAAGCTTTATAAAAAGAGCAATTGCTGAATTCGTGCAATATAGTGAAGGGAAAGATCTAGAATGGGGAGAGCGCCTTGAGCAAGCAGTGGCTTACGCAGAACTTAAGCACAAGGAACGTCGTTTAAAATCATTATATGGAGAGAAGGCCTGGCAGCAGTCTATTGATGGCATGCCTACGCTTCAGGGGGGATTAGATCAATACCCAGTAAAAACAATGACTCCTGACGAAGTATTAACCAATGGTGGTTATAACACTCAACTACTTGAGGCTTATAAATATGATCAGGCGGTACAATGGCTTACGGAATTTGAACTTGAAGTTGCAAATTTAAAGACAATTGATAATCAACAAGACAGAAGCTTTGCAGAAATAGGTGTCAAAGCGAGGCTATTTACACTGTTCGCTAATGTATTTTTTATACATGATTATCATGTATACCTTTCCAAGGCACCCAATGGAGAACGTCATATTTATAAGCAAGCAAGCTTTGGACCAGAAGCACATAGGCAATTTGAATCTTTTCTTAAAGAATTAAGTGGTAAAGAACATATCGCAAATCGTGTTAAGGCTGTATTAAATTTACAAAATTCTCTGCGAGAAGCCTTTAATCCTGGCAACATAATACTACAAAAAGGTAAAAGTAATTATTTTGGAGACTAAGAATCTTTGTAAATATTTCAGAAATAGTTTTTCTTGAACACATTTTAGCGACGTAACCACAAATTTAACGTTGACTGGCTATGCAAGTATCTTTAAAGTACCTCCACTTTGAATGATTTTGAGCGAATAAAACCGTACTCCTTATCACTCATTTGTCTCTACTTATTGCCCCTTTCCGATGTCAGGACTTATCGCTACTAAACTCGGCATGTCTCGTATCTTCTCTGAAGAGGGAAAAGCTACACCTGTAACTTACCTTCAGGTAGAGCCAAATATGACCGTACGTCTTAAGACAGAAGAAAAAGATGGCTACAACGCTATTGTTCTTGGTTGTAATGCAAAGACACGTAAGCACCGTAACGGTAATGAAGTTACTAAGTACCGCACACAACGTGAATGGAAAGTAGAAAGCCTAGAAGGATGTAAAGCTGGTAACATGATGGACGTAACCGCCATTCCAGATGAAGCAAAAGTAACCGTAACCGGAATTTCAAAGGGTCGTGGTTTCCAGGGTGTTATTAAACGTCACGGTTTCTCTCGTGGTCCTGAAACTCATGGTTCTCACCACCACCGTCGCCCAGGTTCTGTAGGTATGTGTGAATTTCCTGGTCGTGTATTAAAAGGAAAGAAAATGCCAGGACATATGGGTAACGTACAAGTAACATTGCAACACCGCCCAGTAATGCTTGTTGATAAAGAAAAAAATATTTTTGCCGTTAAAGGCGCAGTACCAGGACCAAATGGTCGTACTGTATTCGTTACCATTGAAGACTAATGAAAGTTGATATGTATACAGCAACCGGCACAAAGAAAGGTTCTATGGACTTGCCTGCTGCTATGTTCGATGTAGAAATTAATGAAGGCCTAATGCACCAAGCATTAGTACGTCAACAATCAAACCGTCGCCAAGCAATTGCACACAGCAAAAGCCGTGGCGAAGTAAGTGGTTCGACTCGTAAGCTTTACAAGCAAAAAGGAACAGGTAACGCTCGTCGTGGTCAAATCCGCTCAAGTGTCGTTCGTGGTGGTCACAAAGCTTTTGGTCCACGCAATAACGCAAACTACATTAAAGACATGCCAAAGAAAATGCGTCGTAATGCACTTAAAAGCTGCCTTAGTTACCAAGCAAAAGCTGGTAAAATTCTTGGCCTAGAAGGTTACACAGATACTATTTCTACAAAAGCATTCCACCAACTACTAGAAAAACTTCCAGTAGATATTGGTCGTCACATTTTATTTGTACTTCCAGAAGAACATAGAGCTCTTAAGCTTTCTGCTGCAAATGTTGAAAATGTAAAATCTGTACACGTACAATATTTAAATCCAGAAGATATTTTAAAAGCTCGTCACCTTATTTTTGTAGGAGACGCTGCTAAAAAATCTGCCGACATCTTTGCATCATGATTACCAATAAACGTATTATCATCGGCCAAGTTACCACTGAAAAAAGTGAAGCCCTTAAAAAAAATACTAATCCAGTATTTACATTAAAGGTTCACCCTAAAGCAACAAAAGTAGATGTAAAACGTGAACTTAAACAACGTTATGACCTAGAACCAACTTCTGTTCGCATGACTAAAATTGTTAAAAAAACTCGTGTTGCAGGCCGTGGAAAAGAAATTAACAAACGTAACGCTGGTAAAAAAGCCGTTATTACCCTAAATCCTGGTGAAAAATTAGATCTTACCGCTGTTAAAAAACGATGATTAAAACTTTAAAACCAACTACACCGGCTCGTCGACAAATGACTATTGCAGATTTCTCTAATCTGTCAAAAGTAAAACCTGAAAAGCGTCTTACAAAAGGTAAAAAACGTATTTCTGGACGTGGAAACAATGGTCGGCTAACTGTTCGTCACCGTGGTGGGGGACACAAGCGTCGCTACCGTATGATTGATTTTAAGCGTACTGATAAAATGGGTGTACCAGGTAAAGTTGCCACTCTAGAATACGATCCAAACCGAACTTCTCGTATTGCACTTGTGCACTATGCTGATGGTGATAAGCGTTATATTGTTGCTGCAAAAGGAATGAAAGTAGACGATACAGTTGTTTGTAGCGAACGTACAAAGGTAAAAATTGGTAATCGTATGCAGTTGGAATTCATTCCAATGGGTTACAAAATTTACAACCTAGAACTAAAACCAAATAAAGGTGGATGTATTGTGCGTAGCGCAGGTACTTCTGCAACCCTCGTTGGTTTCGATGACCGTTATGCAATTGTGCAACTACCAAGTGGTGAAATGCGCCGTATTCTTAAAGAGTGTTACGCAACTGTTGGTACCGTTGGAAATGAGGACCACAGCCTTATCACCATTGGTAAAGCAGGTCGTATGCGCTGGATGGGACGTCGTCCTCAAGTTCTTGGTAAATCAATGAACGCTGTAGACCACCCACATGGTGGTGGTGAAGGACACAGTCCAATTGGTATGAAAGCACCAAAAACAAAATGGGGTAAAAAAGCCCTTGGTGTTAAATCTCGTTCACTTAAAAAATATTCTGACCCCCTTATTATTCGTCGACGTACTAAAAAGCGTCGTAAGTAGTAACCTCTCTTATGTCTAGATCTCTAAAAAAAGGCCCATTCGTAGACCCAAAGCTACTCAAAAAAGTCATGAAAATGATTGAAGCTGGTGATAAAAAAATCATCAAAACTTGGGCGCGTCGTAGTGATATTCCACCTGAATTTGTAGGATTCACCTTCGCAGTCCATAACGGTAGAGAATTTCTACCAGTCTACGTTACCGAGCAAATGGTGGGTCATAAACTTGGTGAATTCTCTTGGACTCATAAATTTAAAGGCCACGGTGGTAAATTGGCCAAATAACCTCTCTTATTATGTTTGCATCTCTACGTTCTGTCCGCATCGCGCCTAAAAAAGCCAACCTCATTGCTGAGATTGTGCGCGGTAAAACTGTGCGCGAAGCGCTTGCAGATTTAGAACTTGTTAATAAAAAAGGTGCTCGTATTCTACACGGCCTTATTAAGTCTGCTGCAGCGAATGCAACCAATAACGAAAAACAAAATGTCGATGATCTTTACATTAAAGAATTAATCGTTAATAAAGCACAAAATATGAGTCGCGGTATTCCAATGGCTCGTGGACGTATGCGTCGTATTCGCAAATTTTTTAGTCACATTTCTGTACGCTTCGGCGTTAAATAAATCTTATGGGTCAAAAAGTAAATCCTAACGGCTTCCGTATTGGAATCACCAACACCTGGTCGAGCTCTTGGTTCGCCTCTGGTAAAAAATTCCAACAATTCTTTTTACAAGATGTAAAAATTCGTCGTTATATCCGTGAGCGTTTACCAGATGCTGGTATCTCTAAAATTGCTATCGACCGTAGTAAAAATGTTTCTGTTACTATTCATAGTGCAAAGCCTGGTGTGATTATTGGTAAGCAAGGAGCTTCAATTGAACTCCTTAAAGGTGATCTTAATAAAAAATTCCCAGGTAACTTTGATGTTAATATTCAAGAAGTACGTAACCCAGATGGTGATGCAGAAGTAATTGCAGAACTAATTCAAGGACAGCTGCAACGCCGTATGCCGTTTAGGCGTGCTGCTAAAATGGCTATTGAAAAAGCAATGCAATCTGGAGTAACTGGAATCAAAGTAACGATTGCTGGTCGTCTTAACGGAGCAGAAATTGCTCGTAGCGAACAGTTTAAAGATGGTAATATTCCACTTCAAACTCTTCGTGCAGATGTAACCATGGCACGTCGTACTGCTCAAACTACTTATGGTAGCCTTGGTATTAAAGTTTGGATTTACAATGGTCTTGTCTTTAAGAAAATTCAACAAGTACAAAGTTCTTCTCTCCACTCTTAATCATGTTAGAACCTAAAAAAAGAAAATTTCGGAAAAACTTTAGACTACGAGGCGCCTTCAAGCGCAAGAAAGCAACTAAAGGACACACACTTGCCTTTGGTTCAATTGGTCTTAAAGCTATCTCAGGTGGAGAATTAACATCTCGTCAAATTGAATCTGCTCGTCGCGCAATGACTCGTAGTGTAGCTCGTAGTGGTAAAATTTGGATTCGTCCTTTCCCACACATTCCTGTTACTAAGAAAGCTGCTGAAGTACCGATGGGATCTGGTAAAGGTGCTATTGAATACTACTGTGCTATTATTCGTCCAGGAACAATGTTATTTGAAATGGCTGGACTAGACCATCAATCTGCACGCGAAGCTCTTCGCCTTGCAAGTCACAAACTTCCTTTTAAAACTAAGATTATTGAACGTATTTCCCACACCGCTTAATTATGGCTAAACAATTAAAAGATTGGCGCGCAATGGACATAGCTTCATTAATAGAAGAAGTTACAAAACTTCGCGACCAACTAACAACTATTAAATTAAATATTGATCTTGGAAAAGAGAAAGATACCGCTAAACGAAAGCGTTTACGACGTCATCTCGCCCAAGTGAATACTATATTGAGTCATAAACAACAAGAACTGGCGCTTTCTGCTTGATATCAGAACTAAGCTCCACTAAACTCTCCTCCCTTACTTCCTTTTTATTTCCTTATTATGCGCACCAAGCGCGGAATTATTACATCGGCAAAAATGCAAGATACCGTTACGGTAACTGTAGATACATCTAAATTGCATAAGCTTTATAAAAAACGTTATAAGCAAAGTAAAAACTTTCTAGCCGACAGTAAAGGGTTCGAAGGTCTTAAAGAAGGAGATGAAGTAGAAATTACAGAATGTAAACCACTTTCAAAAAGAAAACGATTCAAAGTAACAGAGCTTATTACCGTAGCTAACTCATGATCCAATCTCAAACCATCCTTAATGTGGCAGATAATACAGGCGCGAAAAGCGTAATGTGTATCGTTGTACTTGGCGGCTCAAAACGTCGTTATGCTCGAGTTGGTGATATTATCACTGTAGCTGTTAAGTCAGCTGCTCCTCGTGGTAATGTTAAGCGTAAGTCAGTAGAAAAAGCAGTAGTAGTTCGTACAAAAACTGCCACTAAGCGTACTGACGGTAGTGCTATTCGTTTTGATGACAACGCATGCGTGCTAATTGACGCCTCTGGTCAACCAAAAGGCACTCGTGTTTTTGGACCAGTAGCTCGTGAATTACGTGGACGTGGTTACCAAAAAATTATTTCTCTTGCCCCTGATGTATTATGAAGATAAGAGCAGGCGATAGCGTCGTAGTTACCACTGGCAAAGACAAAGGAAAGACAGGACAAATTTTAAAAGTATTACCTTTAAAAGACCGTGTAGTTGTAGCTGGTATTAATATGCGTAAGCGTCATATGCCTAAGCGTGCAAACCAAGCAGGTCAAATCATTACCTACGAAGCAAGCATTCATAGTAGTAATGTTATGATCATTGATCCTAAAACAAAAAAACCTTCACGTATTGGTACAAAAATTGATGACAAAGGTCGTCGTCAACGTATTGCGAAAAAGAGTGGAACAGTTCTTACAAACTCTAAGCCAAAAGCTGCAACAACAGAGGTAAAAAATGCAGATAGTGAAAGTAAAGAAAAGAAAGGAGCAGCAAAAGCAAAGACAACAACAGCAGCTAAAAAAACAACAACAAAAAAAACTGCACCAAAATCTAAAGAAAAAACTACCGCTGAGACATCTGCAAGTAAACCAGATGCAAAACCATTCTGGAAACGCATTGGTGGCTTTGGAAGCAGCGAAACTGACGAAGATTCCTCTGAATAATCATGCCAACTATTACCCCTCTACGCGATCGGCTTTCCACTGACATCTTAGCAGAGCTAAAGAAAAGTCTTGGTGAACGTAATATCAACGCCTATCCAAAGGTAGAGAAGATTGTTATTGCTACAGGTATTAACAAAACAAAACAAGACAGCAAAGAACTCTACGATTATATCGTAGATTCAATTGAAAAAATTACTGGACAACGTCCAGTACTTACAAAAGCAAAAAAAGCTGTTTCAAACTTTAAAACTCGCGAAGGAAACGTAGTGGGAGCAATGGTAACCCTACGTGGAGATCGCATGATTGATTTTCTTGATCGCTTCATTCAATACGTTTTACCACGTGTACGCGACTTCCGCGGACTAAAATCGAAGTTAGACGGTCAAGGTAATTACTCTATTGGGCTTACAGATCACACTGTATTTCCAGAGTTACCACCAGCAAATGCTAAGCAAATATTTGGATTACAAATCCAGATTGTAACCACTACCAATAGCGACGTAGAGGCAAAAGCATTACTAGATGCAATGAATATGCCTTTCCGTAAAAAGAAAGAAGAAGTAAAAACAGAAACAGCTAAACCAGAACCTAAAAAAGAAGTTGCAGAAACTGTAGAGACTAAAGAGATTGCTTCATCTGAAGAAACTCCTGAAACTCCTGAGGTAACTGAAACTCCTGAAACTGATAATTCCGATACCCCTTCTTAATCCCATGGCTCGCACAGCTCTTAAAGTAAAACAACGGCGTAAAAAAGCAGAATTTCTGCGCGCAAAACAAGCTGGTCGTACGCCAAAATTTCCAACACGTGTTTACAATCGTTGTGAACTCTGTGGACGTCAACGTGGATTCATGCGTTTCTTTGGAATCTGCCGTATTTGCTTCCGTGAATTAGCTAGTAATGGTGAAATTCCTGGTATTAAAAAATCTTCTTGGTAAACCTATGACATATGTAACTGACCCTATCGGCGACTTTCTAACCCGCATGCGTAACGCGCAAGCAATTGGGAAAAAGACAGTCTCAGCTCCAAACTCTCGTTTAAAAATGCAACTTTGTGATGTTCTTAAGAAGCACGGTTGGATTACAGGTGCAGCTGTTATTGGTGATGCTCCAAAGCAATCTATCCAAGTAACATTCAACGCTGAACACCCAAAACTAGAACTAAAACGTGTTTCAAAACCTGGTCGTCGTACCTACAGTGCTGCAAAAGAATTAAAATCAGTACTGAGTGGTTACGGATCATCTATTATTAGTACCAGCCAAGGCCTTATGACTGACGAAGAAGCCAGAAAAGCAAACCTTGGTGGTGAAATTCTTTGTACCATCGCTTAATTATGTCTCGAATTGGAAAAAAACCAGTGGCTATCCCAAACGGTGTAACTGTAGAAGTTACCGGCAATCATATTGTTGTAAAAGGACCAAAAGGGGAATTAAGTTATAAGCATTTACCACAAGTAAGTGTAGCTGTAGCCGATGGCGAGGTTGTTATTACCCGTAACGAAGAAACCCAAGAAGGTCGTGCATTTCACGGTCTTACCCGTCAACTTGTAGAAAACATGACGATTGGTGTTTCAAAAGGATATGAAAAGAAACTAGAAATTATTGGTGTTGGTTACAAGGCACAAGCTAAGGGTACATCTGCCACTCTTAATCTTGGTCATAGTCACCCAATTGAATACAAAGCACCAGAAGGTGTAGATATCTCTCAGGATGAGAAGAATAAACAAATTCTTGTTATCTCTGGTATCGATAAACAAAAAGTTGGACAAACCGCTGCGGAAATTCGTAGCTTTCGTCCACCAGAACCTTACAAGGGTAAGGGTGTTAAATATATTGACGAAGTTATTCGTCGTAAAGCTGGTAAAACAGCCGCTAAATAATCTTAAACTATTATGCAAACTTCTAAAGTCATTAATCGGCAAGCTAGAAAGCGACGTGTTGCAGCAACCGTTCGCGGTACTGCAGAATGTCCTCGTCTAAGTGTGTTTCGTTCATTAAAAAGAATCGATGCACAGCTAATCGACGACGTATCTGGTAAAACAGTAGCATCAGCTTCTACACATAACTTAAAAGCAAAACCAAACATGGATGGCGCTAAGAAAGTAGGTGATGCCATTGCGAAAGCCGGTAAAGATGCTAAAGTATCCACCGTTGTGTTTGACCGTAATGGTTACCGTTACCATGGTCGTGTAAAAGAGCTTGCAGAAGCAGCACGTGCCGGTGGTCTAAAATTTTAACCTGCCTGCCGGCAGGCAGGTTCAACCTCATTTACTAATATTTCTTCTATGTCTAAAACTTCTCGTCCAGATCGAAAACAACGTGGTCGCCGCGGTGATCGTCGTAAAGCACCAAAAGAGTTCGAAGAGACTACTATCTCAGTAGATCGTGTAACTCGTGTGGTAAAAGGTGGACGTCGTATGCGTTTCCGCGCTGTAGTTGTAGTAGGAAATAAAAAAGGTAAGGTTGGTATTGGTACTGGTAAAAGTAACGAAGTAATGGGCGCTGTTCAAAAAGCAGTTGAACGTGCTAAAAAAAGTATGATTACTGTTCCAATTATTGATGGATCTATTCCGCACGCTATTGATATTAAATACAAAGCAGCAAAATTACGTTTCTTGCCTGCACGTGAAGGTACTGGTGTTATTGCTGGTGGTTCGCCTCGTATTATTCTAGAGCACGCTGGTTACAAAAATGTTCTTAGTAAGCGCTTCGGTACAAACAATAAACTTGTTAATGCACAAGCAGTTATGAAAGCTTTACAAATGCTTCGTGTTCGTCCACAAGATGAAAAAGAAGTAGTAGAAAGCACTCCAGAAGGAATTGATGTAAAAGTAATGAAAGAAGAAGATGCTGCAACATTAACAGTAGAAGCATAAATTAAAATTACATATTAGGTTAAGAGGCTTCGGCCTCTTTTTTTTATTTGATAGTATTTTCTCTCTACTTTTTTGTAACCAAAAAAGTAACAAAAAAGTTTCGCGCTAGACGTTCGGTCGTAAGTAACTTATTGCAAGTCATTCACTGTCCTTCTTCGGCGGACGGTCGTTCATTCCTTTGCAAGTTACTAGTACGCCCTCTCGGGAGCGCGAGAGATACACATTAAAGAGGAAAGAATCAAGGATTTTCTATTTATTCTTCACTATTGTCAGTGTCCATTTGATTGTTAAGCCATATTTCAAATGCTACAATCTTTACTATGTCATAAAAATATTCATCATCTACATCGCTCACATTGTTAAATAGTGCATGCCCACTCTCTCTAACCTTTTGTTTTATTCTGTTTAAAAAAGGCTGTTTAAGATGTTCTATTTGAGGTTTAACGCTATCAAAATCAAACTCACCTGATGACATCTCTTTACCTATAGCTTCTTCTATTAAGCTTGCCAGCGCTCCGTCAAAACTATTACCGCCTTTAGGGCTATTGTTATTAGTTGAATCACTCATATAACATTATTATAATTAAAAATTATAATATGTCAATTTTTCTATAAAGTCTCTACTTCCTGTCCACCACTAGTATCCAATACATTATAGCCAAGTGCTGCCAAAGCATCGCGTAATTCGTCTGATTTGGCAAAATCTTTATCCTCCCTGGCCTGTTTACGCATATCTAGCAGTTCCAGTACCTTTTCTGGTAAATCGAGCTTCTGAGGGGCTTCAAAGCAGCCGAAGGTGTAATTTACCATTTGCATAAAATGGTGCAGCGAAGCATGTTCATCATCAGTTAAGTCTTTATTACGGCTCCAGGCCATACATTCAAATACGGCTGCTAATGCTCCAGAGGTATTTAAGTCATCATTCATGCAGTGTAAAAACTTGGTCATATGGCCGTTAAGGTCATCGCTAAATTGCACGGGCCAGGTACAATGCATACAAACATCAAACTGATGTTCTGCAAACCAATCGTTAATTTTTTTACGGGCTTTTTTAGCGTCTTCCATGCCTTTCCATTCAAATTTTAACTTTGTACGGTAATGTACACTCATCATTAGATATCTAAAGTCGAGTGGGTTAAATCCTTTTTCTTTTATCATTGGGACATCAATAACATTTCCAAGGGACTTACTCATTTTAATATCACCCAAGTCTATATGGCGTTTATGGAGCCAGTATTTACAGAACTGCTTACCGCTTACTCCTTCACTTTGGGCAATTTCACATTCATGGTGTGGAAAAATATTATCTTCGCCGCCGGTATGGATATCAATTTGCTCGCCAAGATGTTTATGAGACATCGCACTGCATTCAATATGCCAACCAGGAAATCCTTCACCCCATGGGCTTGGCCACTTTAAAATGTGGTGAGCATTAGTACCAACTAATTTTTTCCATAAAGCAAAATCAACAGGGGAATGCTTGCATTCGTTAATATCAACTCGCGCACCTGCTGTTAAGTTTTTTACCTTATTCCCACTTAACTGTCCGTAGCGTTCAAACTTAGCAACATCAAAATACACACCGTCATCAGTTTCATAGGCCAAACCTTTTTCTAGCAATGCTTCAGTCATGGTAATCATTTCTGCTACATGTTCTGATGCCTTAGGCCGCTCATGCGAAGGTAGAATATTAAGCTCGGCTTCGTCCTCTAGGTACATTTCAGCATACTTGCTTGCAATTTCTAGCGGATCAATCTGTTCATGTTTTGCTTGTTTTTCTAGTTTGTCCTCACCGTCTTCTGCGTCTGCCACTAAATGTCCTACGTCGGTAATATTGGTTACTTGTAGCACATTATGCCCACTTACCTCTAGCCAGCGTCGTAGTAAATCAGCCATTAAATAGGCGCTAAAATTACCAATGTGTGGTCTTCCATAAACTGTTGGTCCACAGGTATACATCAATACTTTGTCTTTATTAAGAGGTGTAAATTCCTCTAGCTGCCGACTATAAGTATTGTAAATTTTTAACATTTAAAAGTATTGTAGTTTGTTCTAAGTATAAAATACAGTATTCCATCGCGCTCCCGAGAAGGCGTATTGTGGCTTCCAAGGTAGTGAACGGCCATCCGCCGAACGCGATAGTTGACGCGACTTGGAGTAAGCCACTTACGACTGAACGTCTAGCGCGAAACTTTTTTGTGTACCCCTGAGCTTGCCGATGGGTTGGTTACAAAAAAGTAGAGATAAAAACTGCAATCTCCCATTATCAATATTAAATACTTGTCAGTAAAATTTAGGCAGAAGGCTAATCTTCTATACCAATTTGTGCTTCAATTTGGTTAAGCTCTGTACGCAAAGCATAAACTTCACTTTGGTGCGAACGAATTGCACCCGTGTTTTTAAAAAGTTCACTAAGTCGGTTTTTAATTTCATGATACCGAATTCTTGATTCTTCTAACAATGCATCGTTTGTAGCAATTTTAATACTATGTTCAGTTTCGGTGGCAGGTTGTTCAGGAGGCATAATGCAAAAAATCCTACAGAAAACCAGTCCAGACAACAAGTGATAATCATGACAATTGGCATTTACCATGTAAAAGCTATAATAAAATTATGAAACTTAACAAAGAAATTCTTGTATTTTTAAAAGAGCTCGCACTTAATAATAATAAGACATGGTACAACGACCACAAAGACCATTATAAAAAACTAAGAACAGAGTTTCACGATTGGCTAAACCAAGTAGCAGCAGTAATTGCTATGTTTGACGAGCGAGTACGTGACCATCTAGATAACAAAAAAACAATTAAAGTTTTTAGACTACAACGTGATACACGGTTTTCTAAAGGTAAAGATCCTTATAAGCTTAATTTTGGTGGCAGTATTTCTGCTGGAGGCATGGACGAATTAAACCCAGGGTATTACCTACATATAGAGCCTGGTAATTGCTTTATAGCCGGTGGACTTTATATGCCAGCTAAGCAAAAGCTTGCAGCCATCCGCGATAAAATGCTTACCGACCCTAAAAAAATACGTGCAATTTTAGCCAATAAGCAATTACAGAAACATTTTAGTGGTTTAAGTACAGATGGTGACTTAAAAACTGCCCCCCGCGGATACGATAAAGAAGATCCTAATGTAGACTTACTACGCCATAAGCATTTTATTTTATATAAGCAGGTAAAAGATAGCGATGTGTTTAAGTCAAATTTTATAAAAGATGTGCTTGATGCCTACAAAGCCATGGAGCCACTACATAGTTATCTTGCTAAGGCTTAAGTGTGACCCGTCTGCGCCTGTCTACGACAGTCTCCGTCGAGGTCACTTGATATAATATTTAAGGTGTACTATTATACACCCCTATGTTTCATTATGTATACTATTTACAGACGGAAGACAGTTGTCATTGGTATGTTGGAGTTACAAATAATCTTAAGCGTAGATTATTTGAACATAATAATGGGTTGAGTAGGCATACAAGTAAATATCTACAGCATCAAAAATGGAAATTGATGTCCTATTTTGCTTTTCCAGACCGGCGTATCGCAGAAGAATTTGAGGATTACTTAAAATCTCAATCTGGAAGAGAATTTGCTAAAAAACATTTTACTCCATTTGCAAATGAAGACCTCGACGGAAGACGTCAAAGACGTCTGTAGACGGGTCGTATTCATGCTACAATACACCTATGCAAACCTACGCAGTATTCCTTCGCGGCATTAATATTAATGGGCATAACAAAATGCCGATGGCAGAACTACGCTCCGCGTTAGAGATGGCAGGTTTTACTAATGTTAAAACGGTATTGGCTTCGGGTAATGTTTTACTTGATAGTAATCAATCAATAGAAGTGACGCAGGAGGTAGTATCAGACGCCATTGAAAAAACATTCGGTTTTAAAGTAGCGATTATTACCCGCACACTTAAGTACTTGCAGCAATTAATTGATAGTAGTCCATTTAAAGAATTAGCTGACGATAAAGATTTAAAGCCTAATATTACGTTTTTACAAGAATCCATAAACACTTCGGGCGATGAGCTACTAATGGAACCAGGGGAATTTAAAGTAGTGGCAGCAACAAATACTGAGATACTCAGCATTGTTTATATGGATGGTAAAAAACGAACTCTTGGTTTAATGAAAGCGTTAAAAGAGCAGCACGGAAAAAATATTACCACCAGAACTTGGAAAACAGTAGTAAAATTAGCTTTGCTTTCGGGGTCGTAATAAGTACAATACACATCCGTTGCCTGCCCAGGTGGTGGAATTGGTAGACACGCTGGTCTTAGGAACCAGTGCCGCAAGGCGTGAAGGTTCGAGTCCTTTCCTGGGCACCATTAACAACATAAAATTAAACTACTATTAATAACTGCGTGGACGAGAAGTTTATCCTGAGCCTATCGAAGGGAGTCCTTTCCTGGGCACCATCGCTAACAATTATTATCAAGTAAATAAAGAAAAAGTATGTTATAATTTAACGATGAATAAAAATGAATTGCTATCAACGGTTGTGCGCGAATTAGCCGAATTGCAAGATGGCGAAAATGTAACAGAAATTCAAGAGTTAATTATGTCCGAAGTGGGCGATTTGTTAAATCAAAACAATGAAGATGTTTTAAATTTACATGGTAATGCTAGACTTATTGCACAGACAACAGGTCAACCAGTATTGCATGATGCTATCTGGATGATGAGCGATATTGATCATCGTACGCTGCTAGAATGGTCGGATGAAGAAATCTCTAATATCGAAAGTGCTATTAAAAAATTACATTCTTACAGAATTCCTCAGCAGCAACAGTTGCCAATAATTACACAAAAAATAACACAGCTAACAAAAGCATTACAGCAGCATAGTGAGCTTTTTAAGTATAGAAATATAGCAGTGCACCTTGATGGTTCAATGTATTTTGGAGATGCATACATCCCAGAATCTGATCAAGTATCCACAAGAGATCCATCAGATATTGATATATCATTCATTGTTTTTGATGAGAGCGATATAAAATATAACGAAGAAGAAATAGAACGTAATTTAGTAGAAAATGTAGGAATGAATGTTGATATTAATACAATAAATATTAGCGAGTTAACAGATGAACTGGAGGAACATTTTGGGGCAGATATTGCCAGTATAGTGTTTGATGATGACCCATTAAGATATAATGAACACTTTTCTTTATTTGTAAGCAATTGTGCAGTATTACTATGCGGCCAAACAATAGAGCTGCCAAACGCTAAGCATGCAGAAATAATGGATGAAATGCAGCAGTTAATCAAAAAAATTAAACAACGCGCTCAGGAGGATGTGCAATTTAGAGTGCTACTTATTACAAAAATGGTTCAAATAGCTGGTGCTAGAAACAAGCAACATTAAAAATTTTACCACTGACTCTAAAAGATAAATACATAAAAAATATACCCACGTTAAAATTTACCGGACTAGTACCGGGGGTGGTGAAATTTGACTATTTGAATTGGTGTTTACATCTACCTCTTAATTTGTGAGGCCTGTAAACAAAATGAACATCAACACAACGAGTGTTGGATCCATGGTTAATTACCTGTCAGCCGTGGCTGACGTTAGGCGTTTAATTCTGAAGATGCGCTCAATAATTAGGTAAAGTGCTACCAAGAGGACGCAATCAGAAGAAGTTACTCGTACCTTGATGCCTTTGCTTGTAATAAGGTTTCTTCTTGCCTTCACTCTCTTCATCAGTATAATACCGCTACATTATTTCTTCCCACGATCTTACCTGTAAGTTTCAAACGTGGGGTTCCCCCAAAAGTTATGACGGTTTTAACACCTAAAGACGAAGATAATCGCGTCTACGAACTAACGATTTTATATCCGTATCCACTATCACAAAAAGAAGAAAGTGATCTTCTAAAAAGTGTGGATGCATTATTTGCAGAATTTGGCGCAGAAAAACTGCATGAAGATAAGTGGGGCCGTCGTGGTCTTGCTTACCCTATTAAAGGGTTTAACGAAGGTTCGTACGTTGTGTACTACCTAGAACTAGACCCAAGCAAGCTAAAAGCAATGGAAACGCAAATGCGTATTCTACCTGGCTTACTACGCCACTTAGCAGTGAAGCCACCTAAAGATTACCAAGTTTCAGATTTCTCTAGTAGTTTTGAAATTTGGAAAAAGCAATCAGCAGAAGAAGGCGATAAAGCAAAAGCAGCAGAAGAGCAACGTCTTCAAAAACGTGTAGCAGAAAAAGCAAAACGACAAGTAAAACGTGCCGCTAAAAAGAAAGACGAAGTAAAACAAGAAGCAGGCCACGTAGAAAAGAAAGAGCTAGATGCCAAGCTAGACGAACTTATTTCTGACGACGACCTTAGTCTCTAATCGTCATTTCCCCTTTAAACTATGTCTTATAATAACAATAAAAATAAGCAGGCTCGTAAAGACCCTCGTACAAAACAATGTCCATTCACCGATAAAGGTGTTAAATACATCGACTACAAAGACTACCCAACTCTTAAAGAGTATGTAGATTACTACGGTAATATTCGCCAACGTTACTACACTGGTGTAAGTCTTAAATACCAAAAAATGCTAAAGCAAGCCATTGAACGCGCACGTTTTATGGGAATGATTGCCTATAGAAAGTAACAGGGGTTTCAAAAGTTGCAGAAGTAAAAGAAGTGTCTCATTTAATAGAAGTATTGAATGAGGCCCTTTTTAAACCTTTGACACCTCTGCCACGTTTGCAACTTAATTACTTTTAAAAGTACGTTAATTCTCATATACTTCACTAACATTTCCCCAACAACACATGAAACTTACTGAGCTTTACAAGCAGTCTGTCCAACACGGTATCGATAGCGATATGCGTAGTAAAAAAGATATTGATAAGCTTTTAAAGAAACAAAAAGAAAAACTAGACGGCCTAAAGGGCAAGAAAAAACAATGGTTTAACGAGGACCGATTGTGGAATCCTTATCATGATTGTTGTATTAATTTTGAAGGTGATAATCCAGATGTAAAAACATTAGCAGTAGGCATAGATATTCATACAGAAGATTTACTATTAGTGGATCACCTTAATGCTAAAGGCGCAGGTATTGATGCTGTAATGGTACACCACCCAGAAGGAAGAGCTCTTGGTGAGCTTGATAAAGTAATGCCGCTAGAGATCGATATTTTAGCAAGTCATGGCGTGCCAGAAAATATTTCAGAAGGATTACTAGCCTCAAGGCGCAGCCAAGTATTTCGTAGTTTTCATGCTCGTAATTTATTACAGACAGATAGAGCAGCAGAACTTTTAAATATTCCACTTATTGGCATGCATACCGTTACCGATAACCTAGCCTGGCAGTACGTAGAAAAGCATATTTGCAGTAAGCAGTGGGACGACCTTGGTAGTATTGTTGATGCCTTAAACGAACTTGGAGAATACGATTACTATGCCAGCCAAGGTAATCCAGCTTTTATTGTCCATGGTAAGTCGGACGGCCGACCAGGCAAAGTTGCTGCTACTGGCTTTACTGGCGGCACGAATGGCCCAGAGGGCATGATTGCAGAGCAGGCAAAGGCAGGTGTTGGTACTATTTTAACGATGCATGTAACCGAAAAAGAAATGGCTGTTGCCCGTAAACACCATATTAATATTATCCAATGTTCACATATGGGTAGTGATGCAATGGGTATTAATTTACTGCTCGATAAATTTCCAAAAATCAAAACCGTTGATTTAAGTGGATTTGTACGTGTTAAAAGATAAACAAACGTTGCAGAGGTTAAAGAGGTGGCAGAGGTGTAAAAAGTTTCTTACTTTAATAAAGCTATAAAATCACACCTTCTTAAACTTTTTTAACGCCTGCCACCCCTGCAACATTTATCTATCCCCAATACACCCCAATATGCCTATTAGGGTCGCTATTTAATATCATTGTGCAATCTTGGTCATGAATGCGTACCATACCCTCACGGTTAATAATACCGGTAATATCTGTCAGAGCTTTAGGCTTACAACATTGTGCTACAACGGTAGGCATAGGAATGCCATCTTTAAATAAAATACTGTAATCCTTTACACGTCGTAGTGGCTTGGTAATACGCTTAAGAAGTGAGGGTTTTTCCTTGCTAAGCTGTTGCCATAGTAAGTGTGGTTTTAAGACTCCTTTACCAACTTGAACAACAAGTTCTTCTCTTTTGTTAAATGTTAAACGTTGGTTATCAACAATGGCGAGTGCACTAAGAGCTTTTGTAAGCGGCGGCTGGTTATGCTTTTTAAAAAGTTTATTAATTTTATCTTTCCCTTTTATTAAATGTTCGGGCCTATCTTTAATATCAAGATACTTACGCAGTTTATTGCGTGCACTGCGGGCGTGTAAGTGCGAAAGCCAATGCCCAGAAGCTTCGGGGGTATTGCCAGTGGTAATGGTGATAATGTCACCATTCTCAAGCACTTGGTCTATTTTGGCAACCCTGCCATTAACCATAGAGCTACGATAATGAATACCAAGCTCGCTATGGACAGCAAATGCAAAGTCAAGTGGTGTAGATTGTGCAGGTAGCTCTACAACGTCATGCTTAGGTGTTAGTACATAAATAGAGCTACGACTAATGTTTTCAATAGCCTGGTCGGCTGGTGTATCTGTAAGTAGTTTTTGAACCTGGTCAGCATGGGTGTGAATAGTATCTGATCCAATTTCTTTATAGCCCCAGTGACTCGAAGAACCATAGCGCGCCTGATGATCCATTTGCAACGTTCGAATTTGCAATTCAATAAAGTCCTGCTTAGGCACATGGGGCAACTGGGTAAGTGTTGTATGTACACTGCGGTAACCGTTTGGCTTTGGAAAATTAATATAATCTTTAAATCTACCCTCTACAACGTCTCCCATGGTATTAACTATAGAAAGAGCTTTATAGCAATCTTCTTCTTTTTCTACAATAATTCTAAATGCAAATAAATCATACACTTGCTCTATAGAGGTGTAAGCTCGCAGTTTCATTTTTAAAAACAGGCTGTAGGGTTCTTTAACTCGGTACTCTACCGTTGCTAAAATGCCTGCCTTCTTTAAGTGTTGCTTTAGGCTTTTTTTGGTAAGTGGTAAGAAACTTATATCAATTGCTTTTACCTGCTGCACAACATGCTGTTCGTCATTTGGGTAGACAACGGAAAATGCAGTACGTTCAAGCTCTTTTTTAATGGTGTACATACCAAGCCTGGCCGCAATAGGGGCAAATAGCTTTAAGGCGTATAGGCTAATTCTACGCTGGTGAGCTTGGCTAAATTCATGAATATAATGCATGTTATGGACATAATCACAAAGGCCAATCAACAATGTTCTATCATCCTTTGAGGCTTTAATAAGGGCCATTGTTAGCATTTGCAACTGTGAGCGCTTTGGCTTATTGGTAATTTGGCCAATCATTAAAAGGTCTGCACTTAGTTGCTGGATATTTACGTTCAAATCACGCTCAACTTGCTCAAGTGGTACGTCAGTATTTTTAGCATGGTGCAACAAGCAGCCATCCACAGCTGATTGATCAGGCTTAAGTGGGCTCATAATTTCGAGTACTTCCAATGTGTGTTTATAAACACTAACGCCAGTAGGGTGTTCTAGTCCTCGGTAAATCGCCTTGCAATACTGTACAATTTTACGTGTACGTTTTTGGTTTAAATGCGGGTTCTCTAAAAAAACATGACGCAAAATTTCTACACTACTTTTAGATTGTACAGGTGGCATGATACAGATTATAACACAGGATGTTAGGAGTTAGCATATAGTAGAGGAATTTCTAAATCCTAACTCCTTTTATCTTATAAGCTTGTGCTGTCTAACACTAGCGTAACCGGTCCATCGTTTACCAATGTCACTTGCATATAGGCGCCAAATTCACCAGTTTCAATAGTTCCAAGTCGTTCATTTTTTTGCAACACAGCAATAACATATTCATAAAGTTCTCTAGCTTTATTTGGTTCCATGGCTGTGGTGTAATCTGGCCTGTTACCTTTTTTAAGCGTGCCTGCCAGTGTAAATTGTGAAACCACTAAAATATCGCCGCTAATATCTTGAATACTAAGGTCGTTAATTTTACCTTCATTATTGGTAAATAGTCTTACATTCAGTATTTTTTGGATGAGTTTATCAGCATCATCTTCATTATCATCAGCCATTACTCCAAGTAGTAATACGTAGCCTTGTTGAATGTTTCTTGTTTCGTTATTCATGGAAACAGAAGCCGATGTACAGCGTTGCAGGATTATTTTCATGCAGTACGTTTTAAAACCCTACATTGTGGCTCTTTTACTTGAGCGTTTATAGCTAAATCTTCTGGATGAATAAGATCAAACTCAGATCCAGTAACAGTAGTTAAGGTATTCACGCCATAATGCTCTCTAAATTTATCACGAACTTTATGATGGATAGCTAATAATTTCTCTAGAACAATTCTTTGCATATCTAAAACCTCAAGCATATCATCGTGATATTCTTTTGATCTTGCATCAACTAATTGGCTATGGCCAAGCGTTCTATTGAGTGCATCCCGAGTAATATCACAAATTGGAAAGCTCCACGTTTCTTTTCCTTCATGCTCTTCACTCATAAAATTCTGCAAAGACAGAATGACATTTGGGCTTCCATTAAACTTATTGAAATCCTCATAAAAACTTAACTGAGAATTAGGAAACATTTCAGGGTTGCCCTGAAGAGCGTGAATAGTTTGCCTAATAACAACAAGCTCTGCATTTAATTGAGTAATGGTATGCTCAAGATTAGTAGGTGATAAGAGTGTTGTAAGTGGGTCCGATCCATCCCGGATAATATCATCCTTACAAAGCTTTGCCCATTTTTTAACAGTGGTGATTTGGTAAATAGCATCAAGAACAGCTGGTTGAATAGACATACTCTTTGCACTTTCGCCTACAGATAGCGTTCCATGAAACCGGTGAATTTCAAATGGGGTTCTATTGCTAGTTATTTGATGAAAAAGGTTATGCCGTTTGGCATCAGGGGCTTTAATTCTATTTAGATCATTATCACGTCCCATTCTACTACGGGCAATTCCGTGGTGAATATTGGGATCTTTAGGATTTTTAGAGTCAACGGAAGTTTGTATTTCTTGCAGCTCATTGGTTTCAGAGAGTTGGTTGACCATTGGTTTTTAATATAGGCTTTATTGATTAATTGTGCAAATTTACCCATGTAAAGAAGCCTTCTAAAAACAATCCTTGAGTTTCTAAAAAAGTTCTATAGAATACACAAGTGCCAGCCAAGCTCATCTTTGTAACGGGCGGGGTGTGCAGTTCTTTAGGTAAAGGAATTGCCGCTGCCAGTATTGGAGCGCTTCTAAAAGCGTCAGGACTTAAGGTCTTCGTACAAAAGTTAGACCCTTATTTAAATGTAGACCCAGGTACTATGAGTCCGTTTCAACATGGGGAAGTATTTGTTACTGATGACGGCGCTGAAACCGACTTAGATCTTGGACACTACGAGCGGTTTATTGATGAACCAATGAGTCAACTAAGTACCATGACTCAAGGAAGAATTTACTCTGACGTGCTAGAAAAAGAGCGCAAAGGGGAGTTTTTAGGTCGTACGATTCAGGTAGTGCCACATATTACCGACGCTATTAAAAATTCAGTACTAAAAGCCTATAACGAAAGTAACTGCGACGTGCTAATGGTAGAAATTGGTGGAACGGTAGGGGATATTGAAGGAGAATCATTTATGGAAGCCATGCGTCAATTAATTCAACATGATCTTAAAAAAGAAGAAACATACCATATTCACTTAACATTATTGCCATACTTAAAAGGTTCTGGAGAACTTAAAACAAAACCAACACAGCTTTCAGTTAGAACATTACGAGGCCTAGGTTTACAGCCAGATATGATTTTAGCGCGTGCAGACCAACCAGTGCCAGATGAACTGCTAGAAAAAATTAGTATCTTTTGTGGAGTAAAACGCGAAGCAGTTATTCCTGCAGAAACTATTGGGTCCATTTACGATGTGCCAGAATATTATGAGCGGTACAATATGGCCGAAATTATTGGTAAGCATTTTGGGCTAGATCTTAAGCCAGACATGACAGCCTGGCAAAAAAGCCAAGAGCAAATTAGCAATACACAAGGAGAGTTAAGTATAGCGATGGTTGGTAAGTATACAGATTTAGACGATGCATACATTAGTGTTATTGAAGCTATTAAATCTGCCTCGTATCATTTAGAAAAAAATCCAAACATTCTCTGGATTAATAGCGAAAACCTAGAAAAAGAAGGCACAAAAGAATGGAAAATGTTAAAATCTGCAGATGCTATTATGGTACCAGGGGGATTTGGTACACGCGGTGTAGAAGGTATGATTGCCGCTGCAAAATACGCACGAGAAAACAACGTTCCATACTTAGGCATTTGTTTAGGTTCACAGATTCTAGCAACAGAATTTGCCAGGTTTGCCTTGGGTGATGATGATATGACAAGCGAAGAATTCGATGAACAAGGCGTGATTGAACCTAGTAAATATGTTGTTAATTTTTTACCAGACCAAGACCACATGCGAGCCAAAGGTGGAACATTACGATTAGGAGCATATACATGTGCTATAAAGCCTGGTACAAAGGCTTACGAAGCGTATCAGGCCCAAGAGGTATCAGAACGTCACCGTCACCGGTACGAGTTTAATAACGACCTTCGTGCAGCGTTAGAGGAAAAAGGTTTAGTGGTATCAGGAGAATGGCCGCAAGAAGGCATTATGGAGATTGTAGAACTTAAAGATCATCCATTTATGCTTGGTTCACAGTTCCATCCAGAATTTAAAAGCCGTCCACATCGTCCTCATCCATTATTTAAAAAATGGCTAGAGGTGGCAATTAGTTAAAATATATAGATAAAATAAGTAGAATATGATAAAATAATAAGATATTTTAGTAACTTATTTTGCATGGATGATCAAAATTCACCATCGGAAAATAGCCTTGAAGGTAACCAAGACTTAAATAGACAGAGCGCTACTCTTCAAGATGGAAATGCAGCGGAGAATGTTTCGATAGACCTTACTCCATTAGCGCCACATTTAGAGCATATTCAACAAAGTCTTAAGGAGGTTATGGAAGGCGTTGGTTCAAGATTTAATGAGGTAAAAGAAGTTTGCAGCGGTATTCTTAATTATATTTCCAGTCGAGCAAAAGCGATTCTTACTGTAAAAGATAAGACTGGTGAAGAAGCTGTGGAAGTAAGAGAGCAGTTAGGTGAGTTGTTAACAGCAGATGCTATTAAAGCGGTAAATGCTAGCGTACGTGGCGCTTCTTGGGCTGTGGCAAACAAGCCACATTTTCTAGAAATACTAAAACGGAACAATGCAAAATTATATGGAAAATATATGGCGTTGGGCGCTGGCGCATTTACATTTATTAACTGGCTTGTAACTCATAATGTAGACGAAAGGCTACAAAAATTCGCACCAACATCATTGTTTCCAGCGATAGCATTAACCGTTGCCCCTTTTTATGTTAAAAAGTTTCGAGGGATGGACAAGTACCATGAAGAAAAAGAAAAATTTGCAACCATGATTACAAATATAGAAATGGATGTTCGTAATTTATCATTGGATGATAAAATACAACCAGAGGATGCTTATAAAATAATTCGAACCCTTGGCTTATTAGCATCATTTATTCATAACTACGAAGATAGATCTGGAGCATGTATTACAAAATATATGGATAAAATAGGCGAATTAGATACGTATTTTGCAGAACAATCTAAGGAGGTACAACAAATTGCTTTAGATATTTTTAGTGAAAATAAATTAGAGACAAAAAAAGTAAAATCAAAAAATGGTGAACAGGAAGAGGTAAAAATGATCATTCCAGAAGTGACTGATTATCAACTTGGGCAAATGTGGCGTAAATTATTAGCAATTCTAGAGGACCAGTGTCAAGAAGTTGCTTTAAGAAAAAACGCAAAAGGTAGCCAAAATCCAAATTGGATACCCACATTTTCAGAAGAGAAAGTTAACGATGTTTCTGTAACAGGACTTACGGAAACATTGCAAATTGCAGAATTAAGAGCTTCCTGTATGAAGATTGAGTCACGCGTAAGAAATGTTATTACAAAAGCAGAAGAATACGCAATTTATGGTAGCTGGGCAACGTTTGTCTCGTCGTTATATGCTGCTACACACCCAGATCCAACCATTCAATATGGCGCCATGGCGTTACTAGGAGTTGTATCCTCTTACATACTAGCAGTTAAAACGGACAATGGCCTTTCTGGACAAGGAAAAGACGCAACGTTTAGCTCTTCAAGTTATCAATTTGGTCATAAAATGTTAGATGTATTTAATAAATCTGTTATAGAGGTAGAGATTCATGCTAGAGAATTAGTAAGTAAAAGGCCTCCTTCGAATATTGTTGTAGATATATAACGCCTAGTATACTTCTTCAAAAATGAATAAATACTGTTGAGTTTTTATAAATTATAAGTATTATCTGTGTCCCGAGTCAGTAGTTCGTCTTCGCTTGCTTTGCAAGCTCCGCCGTAACCGCTCACCTATCTTTCACATCACGGGTCAGTAGCTCAGTGGTAGAGCAGTAGGCTTTTAACCTATTGGCCGTGAGTTCGATCCTCACCTGACCCACCACCTTTAAATACAAAAACAGTAACACTTCACATATCACAGTTTTATGCTCTGGATAATATTTAAAGATAGCTATGTATGGTATAATAGTTAGATTTTGTGAACAAATTCTCAGCTTTTCTATCGGCTTTCTTGCTTGTAGCCCTATTAGGTGTAGGTGGTACCGTATTTGCACAAAGTAACTGGGACGCCACCTTAAAAGCTAGTACCGAGGCGTTTACCATTATTGATGACGCGGATAGCTTAAGTGATATCTACCTACAATTTGGTGAAAACGTAGCAGAAACATTAACGTTTAATTTAGCTAATGACCGTTTTGAATTTAGTAATGATATATACATAAATGGTAATATTGCTGCTACCGGTAGTTTATTTATTAGTAATGATGGTGTATCAAACGATGCTACTATTATTTTTGATGAGCTAACTTCAACGAACTTAAGTTATAACTTTGGTAATAATCGTTTTGAATTTAGTAACGATGTATATATAAATGGCGGCCTAGAGGCAGCAGGATCTATTACCGGTACAACACTTGCAACAACTACTCTACCAAACTGTGAGACGTTAGAAACCAATAGCGGCGGCCAATTAACCTGTGGTGCCGGTACAGTAATTGCTCAAACTGGTTCCTCTTTGGCCACTATTCAAGTACGGCGCAGTAGCGGTAGTGTCTTTACGCTAACAAACCAAGACCAATGGTATCAATTTCCATTTACTATTATAGATAGCGAAAGTAATACAGATGTTATTGAACATAATACTACAACCGCTAGCCGTATTGATATTAAAGAAGATGGTTATTATTTCCTTTCTTACCGTGTAGACCACAATGCTAACGTTAACCATGAACTATGGGCACGTGTCACGCAAAACGGAATAGAAATTCCAGGGTCTTACACCCAAGGAAGAAACTTTGGAGGCGAGTTTTCCCCCAATGTTATTAGCGTGGTTTCTTACCTAGAAAATGGTGATTATGTAGAGCTAGAAGTACAACGTAAAACAGTGTTAAATATCCAAAATGACACTATTTTAACGGTAACAAAACTTGAAGGCGTTCGTGGGCCAGAAGGCCCGGCGGGAACAGGTGGTTTAACGCAAGCAGAAACAGATGCGCTTTATGTAAATACCGCCGGAGATACCATGACAGGCGCATTAATAAATACCGTTTCGGTAACTTCTGAATTTATTAATGTGGCCTCAGCGACGCCACCTACTTGTAATGTAGCCAATTTTGGTAGGCAGTGGGTCGATAGCGATACGGGTATGTTATACGTTTGCGACCCAAGCCGTACTAAGTGGCTGACACCGGCTGACCAAAGCATTTGGGGAGAGCAAAATGGAGCCCAGTGTGTAGCAGGTGATTCTATTGGTAGCGAAGGCGACTGTGTTATTGAGTATGGAAGCTCGGTTGGGGTAAACCAAGATACAGAAGATAATGCTATCTATTTTCCGCATCCAATAACTATTACTGGTTATGGTTTCTCTAACGATGATAACGACTGTAATACTGGTACATTTAGCATTGAAACATGGACAAGTGGCGGCACAGCTACTGATGAACCATTAATATTTGAGGCAGATATTGCAACAGGCATTGGGAATGTAGACACTAGTCAATCTTCCAATCTTTCTATTGATTTAAGAGGGCAGCAGTATAGAACATTTGGTATTGATAATGATTGCGGCCAAACAATTGATGATTATAATATGATTATCTATTATCGCTACCGACATGATTAAAACACAATAAACATACAATGGAAACTAGTTAATATTGTTAAAAAATGGTACAATGGTTAGATCTTGTGAACAAATTCTCAGCTTTCCTATCGGCTTTTGTAATAGTAGAATTATGTAGTGTAGTGCATACCGTATTTGCACAAAGCAACTGGGACGCCACCTTAAAAGCTAGTACCGAGGCGTTTACTATTATTGATGATTCCGATACACTTAGCGATATTTACTTACAATTTGGTGAAAGCGTAGCAGAAACGTTAACATTCCACCGTACGAATGATTGGTTTGAATTTAGTAACGATGTTTATATACAAGGAGAGTTAACTACTTCCGGCGTAACAATCTTGCCATTACCAGACTGTGCAAACTTAGTTACCAATGGCTCTGGTAGTATTATTTGTGGCAATACAACACAAATAACATTTACCGGTAGCGACTTAGCCGCTGTACAAGTACGTCGAGACACAAATTTAAATTTGGCATTAGCTAGTACATGGCTTGATATCACCTTTAATAATACCGATATTGAAAGTAACGTTGCAGCGTTAGAGCACAATGACGTTAATACAGAGATTATTGATATCAAACAAGATGGGTACTATATGATTTCGTACCATGTTACGTCGTCTGGAGGTTCTACAACTGGTGTCCAACAGCACGATCTATCAGTCCGAGTGCTAAAGAATAATGCAGATGTTTTAGAGGGATCTTTAACACGTTCTGCTGAATTTGTGCTGGAATATATTCCAAATACTATTAGTATTTTGGCATTCTTGCAAAAAGATGATGAAATTAAGCTGCAAGCGCTGCGTGAACTTAACTCACCAAATGAGATTATTGATGAAACAGTCTTTACAATTGTAAGCTTGGAAAGTGGTGGTTCTAGTGGTTCGTTGCTTCAAGTAGATGCTGATGATTTGTATGTTAATACCACTGGTGATACGATGACAGGAACATTAAATATTGCTAATGGTGGAGAATTAAATGTAGAAGGTAGTATTACGACCGATTCCAATTTGGGGTTAAATAGCGATGGGGCCGCTGTTGATGTCGGCATACGGTTTGGTGGTCCAGCAACACAATCACTTGTGTATGCAATAGGAAACACGCGGTTTGAATTTAGTGATGATGTGTATGTAAATGGTAACGCAGCAGTCACAGAAAATTTATTTATTAACGTTGATGATACTGCCGCAGATGCTAGTATTTCATTTGGGGGAACTACTCCACAAAGCCTATTATACTCTGATGGAAACACTCGGTTTGAATTAAGTGATGATACCCAAATTGATGGAGAATTAGGTGTGACAGAAAATATCAACAGTCGCTGTGGAGCCCATGATAGCTTTAGTTTTGAACGTGGTGGTGTAAGCTCTAATAATTCCTGGGCAGTTGGTAATGGGCAAACACCTTGGGGTGCACCAATGGCTTGTAGCGGAGAAGTAACAGCAATGTCCGCGGTTTGTACGGGCTCAATTGGAACCTCGCTCACTGCAGTGCTGCGTAAGAATAACGTTCCAACAACTTGTGTGGTTAATATTGCAGCGACAGTTGGTGATGCAACCTCGGTTGATTGCAATGAAACATTTGCTGTCGATGATGTATTAGGAATCTATGCTGGAACAGAAACAGGTGCTTGGACAGAATGTGTTGGTACATTTTGGACAAGGTATGATATTCAATAGATAGATAAAAAATAGTAAAATTATAAAAAATATGGTATAATAATATAATAATCATGAGAAAATCATTGTTATTATTGGCTGTTTTACTAATACCATTAATTAGTGGTATGCATACTGTTGTTGCCAGTAGTTGGAACCCTACGTTAAAAGTAAGCACAGAGCCTTTTACAATTATAGATGATAGTGCTGGATTACTAGAAGATATTTACTTACAATTTGGTGATACATTAGCAGAAACATTAATGTTTAACCGTGCTAACAATAGGTTTGAATTTAGTGATGATGTATATGTAAATGGTGATATTGAAGCCGCTGGAGTTGTCACAGCATCACAGGCGACATTAACAGGATTGGTAAATTGTTCAAAGTTAAAAACAAACACTTTAGGGCAAGTCACTTGTAATACCGATCCTTCTATTTTGCATGTTGACACAAGTTCTATTGTAACAACTGGAGCAAACTGGATAACAGCATATTCTGTAGTTATTCCCGGTGGAACAATTGGTGTGGGCAATGCACTTGATATTGATGTATGGGCAGATAGAACGAGTGGTACCAGCTCAGCAGCATTTAGGGTGCTATATGGTGGATCACAAATTGTCGCAATGGGAAATAACGGTAATGACCCAGCCCGTATCGATGTCATGATTAAAGGTGATGGAACTACAAGTGCGCAAAAAGGATTTATGGACCACAGTAATTCGGGTAATGGTGGTACAAACCGTGGTAATGTTGCTATTGATTCTACGGTAGACCAAACATTACAAATACAAATTAACCCCAATGTTGATACAAACAATTGGACATTTGAATATTTAAGTATTGAAGTTCTAGAGCCGTAATTAATTAAGGTGGTAAATATAATTAAAAATACCTATATAGCTATCCAGGTAAAAACCACTACCAAAGTCTTAGAACCAGGTATCACATCGATAGACTTCGAGTTATAATCTATTTATGAAAATTATTCTAGCTCATGAACTTTTAACCATGCGTGGCGGTGCAGAACGTGTTGTAAAAGCGCTGGCAGATAAATATAAAGACGCGCCAATTATTACATTACTCTATCATCAAAAAAAATTACAGAGCTGGTTTCCAGAATCACGAGTGAAAGTTTCGATGCTTCAATTATTTAGCTGGCTCACAACTAATCACCATGTTTACCTACCGTTATTTCCGCGTGCAGTAGATTCTATTCGCGTGGACCAGCATGCAGATGTTCTATTAAGCTCGTCTTCTGCGTTTATGCACGGTCTTAAAACACCAAGTAATACAAAGCATATTTGTTACGTTCATGCACCAGCCAGGTATCTTTGGGACAGAACACACGAAATGCTAGAGCGCGCAAATCAGGGCGTATTGGGTCCACTTAAATATTGGCTGGCATCAATATTATTTCACCATTTACGCAAGTGGGATGTTGCAGTAGCAACTCGGCCAGATGTACTACTAGCTGCTTCTAAAGACGTGCAGCGTCGCATTAAATTATATTGGGGCCGCGAAAGCCAGGTGGTTTATCCGTTTGTAGATAATTACTGGCTAGAGCAAGACGGCGTACTGCCAAGGCCAGTAGAGCACGAATACTACTTGGTAGTGTCGACGCTTGTGCGCTATAAGCAAATAGAATTAGCGGTAAGAGCGTTTAATGAGAACGGTAAAAAATTAATTATTGTAGGCGAAGGGCCCGATAAAAAACGCCTCCAGTATATGGCTTACAGCAATATTACGTTTGTAGGTTATAAAGAACGCGATGCATTATGTGCTTATTACCAACATGCGCGAGCAGTAATATTCCCAGGGGAGGAAGACTTTGGTATTGTGCCACTAGAAGCAATGTCGCAAGGAACACCACTTATTGCTTATGGCCGTGGTGGAGCGCTAGAGACTATAAAAAATAATACACATGGTGTGTTATTTAATGAGCCATATTATGCAGCAATAAACCAGGCAGCACAGCAGTTAGAAACCATGGAGTTCGATAAACCTACGCTAAAACAACAAGCTGCCAAGTTTAGTAAGCAGGTATTTTTTAAAACAATTGATAATGTTGTAACAACTGCAGTTTCGGTAGATTAAAGCTGTGATATACTGTGGTCATGAAAACTATTGCTGTTATTGGTGCCGGTGATGTTGGTGCTCACATTGTAAATGCAGGCATGAGCGCAAGGCTAGAGGCTCAATTCTATTTGGTAGATATTAATAAAGAATTAAGCGCTTCCCAAGTATTAGATTTAAAAGACAGTCAGTTGCCTGCTGGTAAATCATTAGTAGAAGATGCTGATTTTTCTCATCCAGATGTTCAATCTGCAGATATTTATGTAATAACTGCTGGAGTAAAGCAAAAACCAGGCGAAAGCAGATGTTCATTACTCGGGCGTAATAAAGTTATTTTAGAATCTATTAAAGAGCAGCTACCTTCTATAAAACCAGAAGCAATTGTTATGCTGGTAACAAATCCAGTAGATATTTTAACGCAAAT
The DNA here is from genome assembly GCA_964434585.1 of uncultured Candidatus Peribacteria bacterium. GTDB lineage: Bacteria > Patescibacteriota > Gracilibacteria > Peribacterales > Peribacteraceae > CAYSVN01. The sequence continues at coordinate 54,790 of CAYSVN010000001.1, forward strand.
AGCTAATGAGCTTTTTAGCTTACCGCAAGGCCAGGTATTTGGAACTGGAACCATATTAGATACCAATCGCTTCCATTGGCGCCTAGCAAAGCATTTAAGCCAGCAGCTAGAAGATGTATCTGGTTATGTATTAGGTGAGCATGGTGATAGTGGCTTTATCGCTTGGTCGACCGTTCATACAGCTACTGTTATTAATAATGAATCTAAAAATACAATGGAAACAGATGTTCGCAGTGCTGCCCACACTATTATAGATGGAAAAGGATCTACATATTTTGGTGTCAGCGCAATGGTAACATTGTTGCTTCGTGCCATCATCCATAATTCACAAAAAGTTTTACCAGTATCAACTTCGTTAAAAGGGCAGTATGGGTTACATAATATTGCACTTGGTGTTCCAGCGGTCATTGGCAGCCAGGGGGTTCAGTCTGTTATAGAGCTAGAGTTAACACCTAAAGAACAACAGCAGTTACAAAATTCTGCAGCAGAATTGCAGAAACTATTTACCGAATGTTCACTCCATTCATAGTTGTGAATTCAAACCTAGAACATTTACAGGCAACGGTAAAGCAGGCGCCAACAGGCCCTGGTGTTTATCAATGGAAAAACGAAAAAGGCACCGTGCTTTATGTTGGTAAGGCTAAAAATTTACGAAACCGTTTAAAAAATTACGTGCATACTAAGCCAGATATAACAGATGGTCCTTGGAAGCGAGCCTTAAAAGAGCATATTGCAGATGTAGACTGGACCATTACCACAACCGAAATTGAAGCACTGGTGCTGGAAACAAATATTATTAAGCAGTTGCGCCCAAAATATAATATTGTCATGAAAGATGGTAAAAATTATATTTATGTTCGCGTTGGTATCGACGAGCCGTACCCAACGGTACGACTTCAGCGTCATCCTCAACGAGACAAGGCCAAGTATTACGGGCCATTTTTACAAAAGTACCAAATAGAAAATATTTTAGATGCACTCCACCTGGTATGGCCATGGAAAACGTGTAAGCAATCTATTACTAAGCTTAATAATAATCCAGAAGCCCAACTTAAAAACCCATGCCTAGAAGCGCAAATTAAACAGTGTTGTGGTACGTGTAATGGTGTAATAACTCAAGAAAATTACCGAGTATCTATTGGTTATTTACAAGATTTTTTAAAAGGAAATCATAAAGCCGCAAAAGATGCCATTACAGCCAAAATGCAAGAAGCTGCTGCTGTTAAACAGTTTGAAAAAGCGGTAAAACTACGCGATGCTATTGGATGGATAAAGCAACTAAATGAGCGCCAACAGGTATCGGACACTACCGGTGAAAGTACCGACTACATTGGTCTTGCTCTTGGTAAAACCGAGGCGCAAATTGTTATTTTAAAAGAGCGCGATGGTCGCGTGGTTTACGAAGACATCTTAAGCTTAAAGACATCGCTCGACGACCCGGCAGAAATATTACGGCAGTTTATAACACAGTATTATGACCAAAACATGATACCCCCTGTTATTGCGTTGCCAACCGAGGTTGCAGATAGCGAAATTGAGCAAAATTGGCTGCGTGAGCAACGCGACGGAGCAGTAGAGCTGCTTGTGCCCCAGCGTGGTAAAAAAAGCCGCCTAAGCGCATTAGCAGTTAAAAATGCTGATAGTAAAATGCGCGCCAAGCTTACCAAGTGGGAAGCACAAACTAAAGGACGTAAACAAGCGCTAGAGGACTTAGAAAAACTACTGCAACTGCCAGCATTCCCAAAACGAATAGAGGGGTACGATATTTCGCACTTAGCAGGGGATTTTACCGTAGGAAGTATGGTAATAATGCACGATGGTAAAGCAAAAAACGACCACTACCGAAGTTTTAGTATTAAAACCTTAAAACAGGGAGAGGTAGACGATTATCAGTCTTTAAAAGAAGTATTAAAACGACGTTTACGTTATATTGCAAAAGAGGCAGTCCGCCTAAAATGGGAAGAGGCAGGCGTAACATTTGGAAGGGCAAAAAAATCTGAAATAGAAACATTAAAAAAAGTAATTGATGATCATAAAGAATATATCTATGCAAATGAAGTTATACCAAAAGAGTTTATAGTCGCTCGATTTGAAGATGAAATTATTGCCTTTGCGAGAATAGAAGAATATAACAGTGTGAAAGAGCTCTGTTGCGTGTGGGTGCATGATCATTGGAGAGGTCAAAAATTAGGGTATCAAATAATTGAAAGATTATTAAAACCAGTAAAAACTGGCAAGGTTTACATTTGTATTGATCCAAGCCTAGAAGAATATTATGCAGCTCTTAAT
>CAYSVN010000001.1:57088-57611 GCA_964434585.1 uncultured Candidatus Peribacteria bacterium
TAATTTTCAGCGCATTAAAAGTGCACCTAAGGCAATGGTTGAATATTTTAAAGAAATTGGAATTTATAATGATTTATTTAAAAAATCTATCCAAATGATGTGGCAGGCTGTTAAAAATAAAAAAGATCCATCGCTTACTACTAAGCCAGACTTGCTAGTAATAGATGGTGGAAAAGGCCAGGTAAGTAGCGTACATAGTGTGCTAGTAGAACTTGGTTTAACCAGTATTCCTATGATAGGCATTGCCAAACGTGAAGAAGAAATTTTTGTAGCCGGTAATAAAATTCCGCTTATTTGCGCTAAAGATAGCCCAGCAAATCAGTTACTGCAGCGCCTACGTAACGAGGCCCACCGTTTTGCCAATAGCATTCGCGAAAAACAAGGCTTGGCTAGCATGCAACATTCTGTGTTAGATGACATTCCTGGCATTGGCCCAGCCACTAAAAAGAAACTCCTCGAACAGTTTGGCTCGGTAGAGAGTATGAAACAGGCAGATAAAACAGAGCTCTTAAAATTTTTAACC
>CAYSVN010000002.1:0-41895 GCA_964434585.1 uncultured Candidatus Peribacteria bacterium
CGGTTATTGGAGATGTAAAACATGATATTCCTGCACCAACGATGTGCCCAGAATGTCGATTGCAGCGTCGATTTACACACCGTAATGATCGTAAACTTTATAAGCGCAAAGAAGACTTTACTGGTGAGCAAATTATTACTATGTTTTCGCCCGAAAGTCCGGTTCCGGTAATGCATAAAGACGAATGGTTTTCTGATAGATGGGATGCCACAGAATACTGCATGGAATATGATTTTAATCGCCCATTTTTTGACCAATTTTTTGAATTACAAGCAAAAGTACCTAGGGCACATTTAGCAACGGTTAATACAGAAAACGCTGATTATACTAATTATAATTCCAGTAATAAAGATTGTTATTTATGTTTTGCGGGCAATTATACCGAGGATAGTTTTTATTGTTACCATGCAGAAAAATGTATAAATTGTTGTGATTGCAATCATGTTCATGAGTGTGAACTTTGTTACGAAAATATTCAGAGTGAACATTGTTATAATACGCAGTATTGTTTGCATTGCTCTGGCTGTGCAGATAGTTACTTCTTAGAAGACTGTCGTGAATGTAAGCATTGCTTTATGTGTTTTAACCTTACACAAAAACAGTATTGTATTTTTAATGAACAATACACACGTGAGCAATACTTTGAACAACTTAAAAGCTATAAACTTCATACACATTCGGGAAAAATAAAGGCTATTGCTATGTGGCATCAAAAACGTTTACAGTTTCCGAAGTCTCAACATCATAATCGTTTGGCTGAAGATAGCTCTGGTGAATATTTAAACGAATGTAAGAATTGTGTTAATTGTTATACTATGTCGAGTGGATGCCAAGATTGTAAAAATGTCTTTAGTGGATTTCCAGAACTAACAGATGCTCAAGATTGTACGTACTGTGGCGAGAAAACTAGCTTAATGTATGAAAATTTGGCTAGTGGTGAGAATTGCCGGTCACTCTTGTTTTGTAACATTGTCTGCACAAATTCTAGTAATATGATTTACTCTGATTTATGTTTTGGCTCTCATAATTGTTTTGGCTCTACATGTCTTAATAAAAAACAGTATTGTATTTTAAATAAACAATATACCAAACAGGAATACGAAAAATTGGTGCCACGTATTATTGAGCACATGAAAACTACTGGCGAATGGGGTGAATTTTTTCCAGTACATAAATCTATTTTTGCTTATAATGAAACGCAAGCATTTGAACACTTTCCATTAACACAGAAAGAAGTATTAAAACGTGGCTGGCGATGGTTGGATTATGAAGAAGAAACACCTAATGTTTCTAAATTTATACCGGCTTTAGACTTACCAGACAGTATTGATGATATTCCTGATGATATTTTAAATTGGGCTATTACCTGCGAGCGTACTGAAGTGCCTTTTAAAATTACTCCTCATGAGTTGCGTTTTTATCGCCAGCATCGTATTTCTATACCTAGACTTTGTCCGGAGGAGCGTCATAAAGATCGTTTTGTACAACGTAATAAACATACAGCCTATAATCGTCAATGTGCTAAGTGTTCTGCAGACATACAAACAACCTATGCACCCGAAAGACCAGAGACTGTTTACTGCGAAGCCTGTTACCTTTCCGAAGTTTACTAATGAATAAGCAATGCACCCAATGTTCGGCTAGCTTTAATATTACAGATGAAGATCTGCAGTTTTACGATAAAGTAAGCCCGGTTATTGGAGATGTAAAACATGATATTCCTGCACCAACGATGTGCCCAGAATGCCGCAGGCAACGACGTTGGGTTTTTAGAAATGAGCGTAATTTGTTTACTTCTAAATGTGCTAAAACAAATGAGCCTATTATTACTAACATTCATCCAGAGGCTGGTTTTACAACCTATAACCAGTCGTATACCTGGAGCGATGATTGGGACGCTAAAGATTTTGGTAAAGACTATGATGACTCTCGATCATTCTTTGAACAAATGGGTGACCTGGTACAAAAAGTTCCTCAATTACCATTGATGAATATGCACCACATTAATGAAAACAGTGGTTATTGTAATAATACCAATGGAGTTAAAAATTGTTATATGACATTTGATAGCTCTACTTCGCAAGATGTGTATTACAGTAATATTATTATCCATAGTAATGATTGTTTAGATTGTAGCCACGCTGTTGAAAGTAAGTTTTGTTATGGCTGTGTTGATGTTGTAAGGTGTACAAATTCTCGCTTTTTACTACGGAGTGAAAATTGCCATGACAGCATGTATCTTTTTGATTGTCGTAATTGTCATTATTGTTTTAACTGCAGCAACTTAAGAGGTAAGGACTACTACATTAATAACGAATATGTTGGTAAGGAGCGCTACGAGCTTTTTATGAGGTCTTATAAGTCTACGTCGTTTACTCAGCAACAAAATGATTACAGAGTATTTATGGATCTTATTCAGCAATCAATTTACTCGCCTGCCAACCTTATTCAGTCGGAAGGAAGTGTAGGTGACAATTTAACAAAATGTAAAAATGTGTATGAAAGTTATGACTGCGAAGAGGCAGAAGATTGTAAGCATCTTGTTTCTGTTCACAACCTTAAAACTGCGTATGATACTCAGCATACGTACAAGGGAGAACTTCAGTTAGAAATAATGGGCATGGTGAATTCTTATCGTACTGCTTTCTCTTGTTGGATATTAGATTCTAGTAATATTTTATATAGCTTTTTTCTTAATAACTGCACTGATTGTTTTGGATGCACTATGCTTAAACGCGATAAATTCTGTATTTTTAATAAACAATATACCGAGGACCAATATAACGATTTAGTACCACGTATTATTGAGCGAATGAAAACTGATGGAGAGTGGGGGCAGTTTTTCCCTGTCTCTATGAGTCCATTTGCTTATAATGAATCGTTAGCGCAAGAAAATTTTCCGTTAACACAAAAACAAGCAGAGAAGCGTGGTTGGTTGTGGCGAGAAAAACAACATAACGTTGGCCAGGTTGATAAAATTATTCCAGCCATTGAGCTGCCAGATGATACTAATGATATTCCAGATGATATTTTAAACTGGGCACTTACCTGTAGTGCTACGGGTAACCCTTATCGTATTATTCCACATGAGCTACGGTTTTACAGGCAGCATAATTTGCCAATTCCAAGATTTCATTTTGATGAACGCCATCAACAGCGAATGACTCTGCGTAATTTGCGAATGTTGGCATCTAAACAATGTTCTAAGTGTGTTAAAAATATTCAGGCAGCTTTGCCTAAAGGGTATCAGGGTAAGGTTTATTGCGATGAGTGTTATCTTAAAGAAGTCTATTAAGGTATACTACAGGCATGCAATCATCATGTGTTCAATGTAGTGCAAATTTTACGGTAACTGACGAAGATCTTGGTTTCTATGCTCGTAAAGGAGTGCCAGCACCAACCCATTGCCCCGATTGTCGTTACCAACGTCGTATTGCTTGGCGTAACGAGCGTCATCTTTATGCTGCAACGTGTGCTGCAACGGGTAAGCCAATGGTATCAATTTATAGTGATGATAAGCCTTATACGGTTTATGAGCGTAGCCAGTGGTTAGAAGTTGATAATACCGATAAAGGTCGAGACTTTGATGTTAATCGACCATTTTTTGAACAATGGAATGAATTATTTTTGCAGAGCATTAAGGCGAATGTTATTCAGAATGGTTTAATGCTTAATAGTGAATACACCCACTTTACCGGTGAGATGAAAAATGCCTATTACATGTTTAATTCTGGAAAATGTGAGGATGTATATTATGGCATTCTTAATGTTTATAGTAAAAGTTGTGTTGATGTGTATTGGGGTTTTTATAGTGAGCTTTGTTATGAATCGGTACATTGTGCCCACTCCTATAACCTTCATTACTCATCGCACAGTAGTAACTGTAGTGATAGTGCATTTTTAAGAGATTGTATGAGCTGTCGACATTGTATTGGTTGTACAAATTTACGCAATAAAGAGTATCACGTTTTTAATAAACCCGTTTCTAAAGAGGAATACGAAAAACTTTGGTCAGAAATTTTTTCTGGTAAACACTCTTCTGTTCAATCGTTTAGACAGCAATGGAGTGAATTTGAGGCAGCTCAACCTTATTGGCTGCGGAATATAAATGTAGTTGACTGTACTGGTAGCCAGTTAATTGATTGTGAAAATGTAAAAGAGAGCCACGTTTGTACGGGGTGTAAGGACATAAAATTTTGCCAAGATATGGAAGTTGATACCGAAGATTGTTATGACGTTAGTACCTTTGGTGAGGGAATGACAGGCTGCTACGAACTGACGACAAGCGGTGGAGTAAAAGGCTCGTCAGAAATTGTTGGTTGTATGTTTTCGGCTTATATTTTTTATGGAGGATATAATATTTACTACAGTGTAAATTGCCATGATAACTGTAAAGACTTATTTGGTTGCTGCGATTTACGCGGTAAGCAATATTGTATTTTTAATAAGCAATACACCAAAGAGCAGTACGAAGCTTTAGTACCTAAACTGATAGAGCACATGCAATCTACTGGAGAATGGGGAGAGTTTTTTCCGATTGTAATGAGTCCGTTTGGTTATAATGAGTCACTTGCTATGGAGCAGTTTCCTTTGAATAAGGAAGAAGTCTTAACCAGTGGCTGGAAATGGCAGGGGCAAGAGGCAGGCTCAAAAAATAAGGAAACTGTTGATTGGAATGATGTGCCAGATAGCGTTAATGATATTAATGAAAATATTACACGAGAAGTTCTTTGTTGTACATGTTGCCAACGCAGTTACCGTATCGTGCCCCAGGAGTTAAGTTTTTATCAATCAGTTGGAGTACCGTTACCTCAACAGTGTTTTAACTGCCGGCATACCCAACGCCTTAAACACGTTGAATTACGTCGTTTATTTACACATGATTGCAGTAAATGCCAAAAAACAATGCAGTCAACATATGCACCAGGTACATCTAAAACTGTATACTGTGAAGAGTGTTATTTATCTGAAATTTATTAATATTATTTATGAACCAAACCTGTACTAATTGCGGCAGTGACTTCCAAATAACGGATGAAGATCTGGCGTTTTACGATAGCGTTTCACCAGTTATTAACGGGCAGAAATTTTTAGTACCATCACCGTTGCAATGCCCTGACTGCCGATACCAAAACCGATTAACATGGCGTAACGAACGCTGGATGTATAAGCGCAATTGTGACGCTACTGGCAAGAGTGTGGTGTCTATTTTTTCGGCTGATAAAACGTGGCCGCCAGTTTATAAGCAAGATTTTTGGTGGAGCGATAAATGGAATGCACGTGATTATGGAAGAGATTTTGACTTTAACCGACCGTTTTTTGAACAATGGTTAGAGCTTTTTAAAGTGGTGCCACAGGCAGCGCTTAATAATCAACAGAGTGAAAATTGTGAGTACACTAATCAATCACAACGTAATAAAGATTCCTATATGATATTTTGTAGCAACATGAGTGAGAACTGTATGCATAGCATGTGGTTACAAAAAAGTAGAGACACCATGGATTGTTTATATACAGCAGAAGGAGAGCTAGCGTACGATATTTTAAATGGTGATGTTTGTTACCGGTGCAGCTCTTCATCGAACCTTAAAAACTGTAGTGACGTTCACTTTTCACGAGATTTAATTGGCTGTAGTAATTGTTTTGGCTGTATGAATTTACGCAATAAGCAGTATCATATTTTCAATGAACCACATAGCAAAGAAGATTATGAGCAAAAAATTGCTGAATTAAATTTACATTCTAGATCTGGACGATTAATGGCTAAAAAATATGCTGATGAATTTACAGCCGAGGTGATTCATAAATATTATACTGGTAGTAACATAGAAGCATCTTCCGGAGATTATATTATGGATGTTACTAGTACGCGTGATTGTTTTAATTGCCGTGATACCGAGGCTACTGCTTACTGCCAAGACTTTTGGCGGGGACATCATTGCCAAGATCTTACCGAAGTTGCTGATGCTGAGTTTTGCTACCAAGTAGAAGGTTCTGCGCCCGGGAACCAAGTATTGTTCTCTAAAAAATTCTGCAATTTAACAAATAGCATGTATAGCTCGCATTGTAATAGTTCTAGTAACTTGTTTGGTTGTATTAGCTTAAATAATGGTGAGTATTGTATTTTAAATAAGCAGTATACGCGTGAGGAGTATGAAGCGTTGGTGCCACGTATTATTGAACATATGCAGTCTACAGGGGAGTGGGGACAGTACTTTCCAGCTACTGGTACGCCGTTTTGCTACAACGAAACCGTAGCTCAGGAATACTTTCCGTTAAGCAAGCAGCAAGCACTAGATGCTGGTTACTGCTGGCAAACGCACATGCCTAATACTACCGGTAAGCAAACAATAGAGTGGTCTGATGTGCCAGATAGTATAGCTGATATTACTGATGATATTACGAAAGAAATTTTAAGCTGTACTTGCTGCAGTAAAAATTATCGTATTATTCCCCAAGAATTAATATTGTATAAGCAAATGCATATTCCGGTGCCAGATGTTTGCGCAGATTGGCGACATGTATCACGGATGAATCGTCGTAATCCACGTAAGCTTTTTACTTTCCAGTGTGCTAAATGTTCTAAGGATATTGAAACAACGTATCCACAACATAGCCAAGAAATTGTTTATTGTGAAGAATGTTACCTGTCTGCCGTCTATTAAATCACCTTATTTATACCCTCTATTTTACTTATTATTTTTTGTGGACGACAGGCAGGTTTATCGGAAGTTTATTAGTGTACTTTCTTGCCTTAAATGAGCTAATTATGGTATAATAATACTGTATACTTAGCATCTTATGGCTTTAACATTCATTAATGTCACCATTCCACCGGGTAGCGGAGATCAAAGCAAATTTGAGTCTCGTTTTAATGAACTTGTGCTTTCGCTTTATAACACCGTTAGTAACCAACGTTTTAGTTTTGAATACATTGGTTTTAACCAACATACGTATTTTGCAATTGTTTGTGATACTCGTTACCAGGGAACTATTGAAGGTCTTATTTATTCGATGTTCCCAGATGCGGAAATTAAAATTGGTACCGATTATACGCTTAGTTTTGATCCACAAAAACAAGCATTTGCTGGAGCGGAATTAGTGCTTCGCGATAGTGATGTGTACCCGATTCAAACGTATGATCAATTTGAAAGTGACAGTATGTCGCGGTATTTTTCGAGCGTGAGTAAGATGGAACTAGGAGAGCAGGTGTGGACACAGGTTATTGTAGAGCCAAAATCTGAAACAGGCGTTTTTTACTTTAAGCGCCGATTTCGTGCTTGGATGGCCCGATTTAAAACATGGTTCTCGGTAACAGATCGTCTACGTAAAGATGGACTACGTGGTATTAACAAAACTCGTCGTGAGTTTTCTGGTTACAAAGAAAAAGATAAGCCATTTACTACAACCATTCGTTGTGTGTACGTTGCAGATAGGCCTGATATTGCTAAAGCAAAACTTAATGCGGTGCTCGATAGCTTTACGCAATTTAACGACGACGATATTAATGGATTTAAACCAAAAAAATCTACGAATAGTCCAGCATTCTTAAATAAATATAGAGCCCGCGTACATGGTGATAGCTACTTTTTAAGTTCGCGTGAAATTTCTACTATTTATCATTTTCCCAATGCTGATGCGGTAAGCCACGTTGTGCATGTGCTTGCGCGAAAGTCAGATCCACCAAAAGATTTACCAAAAGCTAGCGATAGTGATGTTAGCCCATTTGGAACCACAAACTATCACAATAACTTTGTACCATTTGGTATTAAGCGTAAAGATCGCCGCCGCCATTTGTATGCCATTGGTAAGTCGGGTTCTGGTAAATCTAAAATGCTAGAACTACTTATTTATAGTGATGTAATGTCTGGCCAAGGAGTATGTGTATTAGATCCGCACGGTGACCTTTGTGATGCAGTGCTTAAAATGGTTCCTGAAGAACGCATACAAGATGTGATTATTTTTGATCCGTCTGATACAGAATTCCCGATTGCATTTAACCCGTTGATGACCGTGGATCCGAAATATAAAATGCAACTTACCATTGGTATTATCGAGATCTTTAAAAAACTGTTTGGAGATAACTGGAGTGACCGCCTAGAACACGTACTGCGTTATACACTATTAGCGCTGCTTGATAGTCCAAATACAACGGTGCTTAGTATTTTAAAAATGCTTACCGATAAAAACTATCGCCAACAAATTGTTTCGCGTATTCAAGATAATGTAGTTAAAAATTTTTGGGTATCAGAGTTTGCTGGTTGGTCTGAAAAATTTGATGCCACGGCTATTACGCCACTGCTAAACAAAGTGGGGCAGTTTGTGGCAACAGATATGATTCGTAATATTGTAGGGCAGCCAGAAACAAAATTTGATATTCGTGACGTGATGGATAATCGTAAAATTTTACTACTGAAAGTTTCTAAAGGACTCCTTGGTGAAGAAAATGCATCGCTGATTGGTTCGATGATTATTACGAAGATTTACCAAGCAGCCATGAGTCGTGCAGATATGGCAGAAGATGATCGAGCTGATTTTTACTTTTACGTGGATGAGTTCCAAAACTTTGCAACCGAGACATTCTACGAAATTATGTCGGAGGCTCGTAAGTATCACCTTTGTTTAACGATTGCGCACCAATACATGGGTCAGTTATCTGATAAAATTCGCCAAACTGTATTTGGTAACGTTGGTTCGATGATTAGCTTTAGGGTAGGAGCAGAAGATGCCCGTATTTTGGCTGAGGAGTACAATCCTGTTTTTAATGAGCGCGATATTATTAACTTGGGGGTTCGTGAATTTTACACAAAGCTCTCTGTTAATGGCGAATTGCGCGAAGCTTTTTCTGGTCGCACACTTAATGCTCCAGACCCAGAGCCAACATTAGTACCTAATATTATTACATGGTCTCGCCAAACGTACTGTATGCCTAAAGACGAAGTTGCTAAAGTTATTAACGCCTGGGATGAAGGTAACTTAGATGCCGAAGCACCATCTGCCATTGTAGAAGAATTTGAGGCACCGATTGTATAAGTTATATCTTAACGTTCATTTTTGCCGATGCAAAAACGAACCAAAAAAATCATGGCAAACAATATTTCGGCAAGCTCAGTACCTCACGTGTTGTGCTATCTATTCACGTCAAAGTCCATAAACATGATCTTATGTTTACTGGTTGGACGCCCTTATTTCGGGTAGTTAAGTGATCGACTTCTCCGCTTGCAGAGCATGGTTCGGCTACGCTCACCACTGCACAACACTTTGTTACATACTTGCTATCCTGAGCGTAGTCGAAGGGCAAACATGGTTTGCCATATAGTTAGATATATTCTTCTCGCGCTCCCGAGAGGGCGTAGTAGTAACTTGCAAAGGAGGTAGCGGCCATCCGCCGAAGAAGGATAGCGGACGACTTGCAATAAGTTACTTACGAACGAACGTCTAGCGCGAAACTTTTTTGTTACTTTTTTGGTTACAAAAAAGTAGAGGTATTACTTTATTTAATTTTAGCCATTTTTATGCTATAATTAGTTGATAATTTACTTTAATTACCTGCTATGCTTAAACGAATATTACAACTTATAAAACGACATCCTATTTGGACTGCTGTAGGCGTACTTAGCTTACTGCTATTGTTCTTTTTATTTTCTTGGTTATTTTCTGAAAAAGGGCCAGAATATATTACCGTAGAAGCTACGCAGGGAGATTTATACCAAACAGTAGAGGTTGTAGGAGAGGTAGTATCTGATAGAGACCTAGGACTTCAGTTTCCAATTTCTGGTGTAGTGAATACTGTCCTAGTAAACGAAGGCGATGTTGTAAGTGCTGGCCAAACATTGGCGCAACTGCGCTCGGGTCGTGAAGGTGCTAACATTTCTGCACAACGTGCTTTAGTAGATGCAGCAACAGCAGAATTGCGTATTTTAGAAGCGGGGACACGACCGGAAGATATTGCAATTGCTCAAGCAGATTTACAAAATAAGATGGCTAGCTTATCTACCGCTATGGCAGCACAACGTTCTGCCCAACAAACATTGCAAGCTGCTGAAGCTAATTTAAGCGCATTACAACTTGAAACAGGCGTCTCTTTAGGTGGCCAAATAACGACGTCGCTTGCAACTACCTCACAAAATCTTAGTGTGGCCCGAGCTGCCTTAACGGCAGCAGAAAGTGTGTTAAACGAAGGTGTTATCCGTACTGCTATTCGTAATGAAGGTACGTCACGATTAGAAGTGTTTATTCAATCAATTTCTCAGTCTAATGCAGCGATTGACGCTATTTCTACTATTGGTGTGGCTGGCTTGCCGGATACACTTACAGTATTGCAGACTGCTGTAGATGCTGTTTCGCAGGCTAGTACAACTATTGCAACACTGCGTAGTACTATTGCAACTTTACCAATCGGAGGATCGCTAACACGTAGTACACAAAATGGTTACGTTGCCACACTGACAGCGCAAGAAACCTCTGTGCAGAGTGCTCTTAGTGGCGTACAAGGAGCATTTACGAGTTTAAAAAGTGCCTCTGCTGGTTTGGATACCCGTATCAGTAATGAACAATCTGCGCTTACCAATGCTCAAGGTTCTTATGATAGAGCCAGCTCTGACATTGCGACATTCCAAAGCTTGGTTACTATTGCGCAAGCTCAGCTTGATAAGATAAAAGCAGGAGCAAGACCAGGTGAGCTTGATGCTGCTAGAGCACGTGTTCGCCAGGCTCAAGCCAACTTATATAGTGCATCTGTTGCCTGGACTGATACTCAGCTTAAAGCACCGGTTGCTGGCCTTATTACTAAAGTAAATGTAAAAGCTGGTGAATTTAGCCCACCAGGTCCAGCGGTAAACATGCTTGGTAACAGTCCTTTTAGAATGGAGGTATTTGTTAGTGAAATTGATGTACCTAAATTAAATGCCGCGCAGTCTGGAACTACAACACTCGAGGCATTTTCGGGCATTAATTACGCCATGCGTGTTAGTGACATTGATAGTGATACTACCGATCGTGATGGTACTCCTAAATATAAAGTACTTCTTGATTTTGTATATGATCACCCTGAATTTAAAGTTGGTATGACAGGGGATGCTACGATTATTACTGACAGCCGTACTGACGCTATCTCTGTGCCTGGCCGTGCAGTGTTAACGCGTGATGATGGCACAGAGTACATTCGCATTCGTAAAGATGCTCAAACAGTTATAGAACGGGATGTGGAGCTTGGTATTAGTGGTGAAGATGGCCTTGTAGAAGTACTAAAAGGTGTCTCTGCTGGAGAAGAGGTTATTGTGCTAGAGAAAGAGTAAGGCAGGGATTAGGTTGCGGGAATTAGGGATTAGTGTTAGATTACTATCTTATGCCTATTAATAATTTTAAAGATCTCATTGTTTGGCAAAAATCTATGTATCTAGCTGAAATTATTCATGATATTTCGAAATTGTATCCAAATGATGAGCGTTATGGTCTTACAGGTCAGATCAGAAGGTGTGCGGTTTCAATTCCTTCAAATATTGCTGAGGGGTATTGTCGTAGTACCAGTAAAGACTACGCACGTTTTTTACATATTGCTTATGGATCTGCTGCTGAACTTGAAACCCAGTTACTTCTTTCAAAAAAATTTGGCTATATTAATTCTCAACAATTTCAATGTTGTGAATCAGTTTTGATAGAAATTCTTACCCCTAAACCTTAACCTCTAACCCCTAACCTTACCGTAAATCTGTTTCTACAATACTTTCTTCACAAACTGGTAACATAGCGTTTGGAGCTTGCCATGCTAGTAATGTCACTAGGATTAATACAATAATAGAACCAATAACTTTACTACTGGTTGGTTCTAACGAATGATATCTGCCCATTAAACTATAAAGGGTTGTTTCTACTATATGGTGCGCAATAATTATAACAGCAAAAAATGTAAGTACCACTAGCAGACACCCAATAGTACTTAAGCCGGTTTGAATACCTGCAATTGTTAAACCTGGACCACAGCCCTCTATGCCAATATTGGTTATAAGCGGCATAGAGAGTGATGTAACTAGGTCCATCATGGTTTAGTTTAGGAAGATAGCAAATTCTGTTAAATTGTAATTAAATATTTGGTTTAAATTTCTCCAGAAGTTTGTATCTGTCATAGTACCTGTTTCTAGGTATGGATATGCGCTACTACCGTGTACCCAACTTACTAAGTCTAACGTGGTTGGTTCGTAAAATACTTTACGCATGTTTACACCTTGGCTGCTGTCTCTCCAAAAAGGAACAAGTTTCTCGCCTTTAAGAATGCTTCTTGTTTCTTTTAAGGTTGATTTCCAGGCATCGATCATTTCTTGGCTAAGGTCCATGCCAATGACGCTATTTTGATTAGCGTTCGGTACCCATTCAAAATTATTATCAGTTTCTTTTTCTATAAAATTCCATGATGCTAGACTTTGATCCATCATGGTTAATAAATTATTATGAGCGTCTTTCATTTTTTGTTGATTGGTAACTTTCCAGTTAATTTCGTGAATAACTGCAATTAAATCTACAAAACTAAACAGTTCTTCTGTGGTTCCATTTGTTAAAAATGTGTATGGAGTATCAGTTTCTGGAAATAGTAAGTGTCCAGTTTTATGGAAAATATCTTTAGTATCATGAGCCAGTAGTATGCTACTAAATCCCATCATAAAATTGGAATATCCACGTAACCAATGAACGTCACCTCTATCAAAATTAATGTAAAATGGTTCGTTATTTATACCGCGAACTGTTCCAGTCATTAAATTTAATAAGGTTTCATTATCCTCAATTGTTCCTGAATTATTAATATCTAACTTAATATCATGCACAGGAATCATCATGGCAACATCGCTATCAATGTCTTTTAACGTTTTATCAACCAGTGCCATGTCGCTATTAAATTGCTTGATGATACTTCTAAATCTATCGTGTGTTATTTTTTGAGGGTTTGGGTTTGGTTCTACCGGTAGCCTAAAAATAGGTACAACCATTAATTGTTGATCAATGTTGCCTGCGCCATAAGTGTAAAGACTATTACCTAATTTTTTAAATGTGTTTACCAACCTTAACATTGCAAGTCCTAATACAACTTCATCTTTATTTACAGAGCTGTTTCTAAACTGCTCTAAGGTTTCCGTTAATGCAATCATACCCGCATCAAGATCTCCACTCACTAAATACTGCTCTGCAGGGTTTGCTGTGTACTCATCTGGTTTAGCTAGTTGGGATCCTGCGTTACTGCTACTACCTAGTGGTAGTTGGTTGCTACCAGGCGTACAGTTGGGAGCTCGCATGTCTTGTTCTACGCGTTGCATCATTACAACCATTTCTGCCCAAATAATATTGTTATTAGGGTAAAAATTTCTATTACGACCACCTTGCAATACACAGGCATTTGCTAGGTACTGCATGTTGTAATAGTACCACTCGTTGTTTAATACATCGGGCATGGTAACGTCGCTTTGTACATTACGCCAAGTATCGTGCACTTCACTAAAAAGCTTTGCTGCAGCAGCGCGATTAATATTGGCATTTGCATTAACATTACAAGGTCTGGCCCCGCTGTAAACACAGTCGTTGTTACCAGTTACCATTCCATATTCTTTTGCTAACGCAATTTCTTTAAAATAAGGATCGCCTGGTTTGTTATCATCAAAGTAATAAGCGTTATCATCTTGTTTTAAAATTTCTGGGGTTTCCTCGCTATACCAAGAAGTTCGTGTAAGTATGGCAATTAACTCACCGCGTGTTACAGGTTTGTCGGCTACAAAATTCATGCCTTCTAAATAACCTTTATCTACAGCTTCCTGGTAGGCATTGCTATACCATTGCTGCGCGTTTATTACTGGAATATGGCTTAGTATCAATACTGCTATTACAAGTAATGAGACTACTTTATTATGATTCATAAAATTGATGTAAGAAAAATATTACTAGTAGCTTACTATAGCTTTTTGTGTTCGAATAGCGGGCTTGCAGTATTTTTACTATTTTGTCACGTACATTTAAGAGCTAAATATACTCGAAATAAAATCTACATTTTGAATCAGAATAGCAATAATCACTGATACCCCTAAGCCAACGAGCAGCTTCATCATGTCTTTACCGATAATAGGGAAGACATGTTTAACTTTGTAGGTAGCAGATTGCACCGTTGCAATGGCTAACTCTCGTCCACACAACATTCCTACAAACACCCAGGTTGTACTCATTGGAATATCGTTATATTGTTTAAAGTACACTAGCAAAAATGCGTAAAACAAATCAACAAAGGTAGCGCTACGTACGTATGTAGTGTCCTTTTTACTAAGGACAATTTCTTGAATTTTACCGCCCTGTTGCCTAAAGGTATACGCTAGCCCAATTACAAATACCGCTAGTACAAATAGTAACATTGGTAGACTTAATGTTCTTGGTAGAAATACGGCAACATTAGCCATATCGTGGCTCAACCAACTAAACCATAAAAACCCAGTTGAAACCCACTGAAACGCTCTCCAGCGCCATTCGTGCTCTGGTTTAATGGGGTCTTTGTGTTCATCCCATCTGCTTAGTAGTA
Organism: uncultured Candidatus Peribacteria bacterium; assembly: GCA_964434585.1. GTDB lineage: Bacteria > Patescibacteriota > Gracilibacteria > Peribacterales > Peribacteraceae > CAYSVN01. Next base: position 14,549 of record CAYSVN010000002.1, read on the forward strand.
GCCACAATACATAAGCTGTTGTGGCAGCTAATCCATAACCAATTGCAGATTTTACTAAGATTTTTTCGAACACTAAAGATGACGCAAACGCGCTTAATACCAGTAAAGATGTGGAAACAGGAATTCCGAACCTGGTAAGTATTACTAAGGCAAGCGGCGCACAAGCGTGATACCACTGTATTTCTACAAACGGGATTTTAGTTAACCTACCAAACGAAATATCACCACCGGTTGTTACCCAGCTATATGTTAACGTTGCCACTAAAATACCAGCGATAAACAACCATAGGTAATACCATTTAAATTTTTTGTTACTAGCAATAAACGTTCCAAGTGTTTGAACGCTATCATTACCAACTACAGAGTAGCCAGCTAGCAGAAAGCCAATGATCATCCAGAAGGTTACACCATCCATGCGCAAACATAGTAGGGATAGGATTTTTAAAATGCAACTGTAGCATTTGTACAAACGCTGTTAAATGTCCTATGCTTGTATTATTAATGGTAACATTCGCAGCAATCATTGGCGTGTTAACAGTTACTATGGGTATTTTGGTAAAAATTGTTGGTTTCCCAGACCAGATTCGTAAAAATTATCAACGTAAATCTACAGAAGGCCTTTCGGATACGTTAATGTTTATGTCGGTTATTGGTTACAGCCTTTGGGTGATTCATGGCGTCTTACAAGGTGACTGGGTCTTAATTTTAGGCCAAGGGCTTGGTGTTATTATGTCTGGTATTATCGTTTTTCAAATTATTTATTATCGTAAAAAATAAATTGATGATTGAGCTCTTTGCAGAAATCAATCATAAGCTCATAATACTCGTTCAAACATGCTGTTGCGTATTTTATATTAAAAGATCTTTACTTTTTTACTAGCACTCAGTATACTTTTTTCTTATAAACAAGCTTAAAACTCCAAGTTCTGGCTTCAATAACTTACGACAAAGTAAATCTGCTGCGGTCTCTAATAAGCGTGGTGTAGTTCGCGGTGCATTTTATGGCGCACTGGCTGGTGGCGCGCTTGGCTTGCTTACCAGTCTTTCGACGGTTTCTATGGCTGCACTTGGCACGTTGGTAGGTGCAAGTATTAACTATTTTCGTTCTGGTACCAAAAATAAAGTTAATAGTTTACTGGCTACAACGTAATTATGAGTAGCATTGAACGCCCATCGGAAGATTTAGAAACACCTAATGTTCCACCCCCAATGACGACGGTTCAAGACATTCGTAACTTAGCACTGGCTGGTATTGCTGGTGCGTTAATTGGCAGTACAGCCTTACCTGATTATGGTCATATGGGATGGATGTCTGGCACTGCTACTGCATTACTAATTGCCGGCCTGTGGCAAGCTAGGTCTTAGCTGCTTATAAAAACAGTATTAAACTTAGAGCCATTACTGCCATTCCTGCAATAAGCCCATAAATAGATAAATGGTGCTGGCCATATTTTTGAGCAGTTGGTAGTAGTTGGTCTAATGAAATAAATACCATAATTCCTGCAACTCCAGCAAAAACGATGCCAAAAGTGGCTTCTCCAAATAGCTTTCCTAGTAAAAAATAACCTAGTAGCGCACCAATTGGCTCTGCTACCCCCGAAAGCGCTGAATACCAAAATGCCTTTTTGCGACTGCCCGTTGCATGATAAATAGGGATAGATACCGCGATTCCTTCTGGAATGTTGTGAATAGCAATTGCAATTGCAATAGCAATACCAAGGCTAGGATCTTCGATGGTTGCTAAAAATGTTGCGAGACCTTCTGGAAAATTATGGATGGCAATAGCTAATGCAGTAAAAAGCCCCATGCGCAAAAGATGATCTTTTTTCTTAACTTGCTTATTGTCCATTTCTTCCACATTACGAATTTCATGTGGATTGCCATGATCATGATCTATCAACCTATCAATTAATAAAATAACTGCAATACCAATAAAGAAACCTAGTGTTGCGAATTGGTAACCTGTTACCTCGCTATTAAAAGCAATAGCGAGTGAATTTTTTGCTTTTACTAAAATTTCCACAAACGACACATACAGCATTACTCCTGCAGAAAATCCTAACGCTACTGATAAAAACCTATCATTTGTTGGCTTGGCAATAAATGCCAACATGCTACCAATTCCGGTAGCGAGCCCAGCAAATAAAGTTAGGCCAAATGCTAGTGCAATGGTTGAAGTTGAAATATCCATAGTGGTATTTTATCAGCTCTATTGGTTTTTTCTAGTGTTTGTATTTATTGTAAGCTTTTCTTTAAGTGGCGGAGAGAACGGGATTCGAACCCGTGAGACTTTTGCAAGTCTACACGCTTTCCAAGCGTGCGCATTCGACCACTCTGCCATCTCTCCATGATCATCATAGTCGGTAAACTATAGTTGTATTCTATAGTGCCTGCAATTTATATAGATTTATAGCAATTTTCTTTTTATTGTTCTCGTAGAATTTTTTCTATTTTTTTGCCTTTGGCTAGCTCATCAATCAATTTATCTAGGTAGCGAATTTCTTTCATTAAAGGATGCTCAATATCTTCTATTCTAACACCGCAAATAACTCCTGTTATTAATACGCGGTTTGGATTAAGCTCTGGAGACTCGGAAAAAAACGTCCTAAAATCTACCTTTTTTTGTAGCTGAGACTCTAATTGTTTTTGGCTATAGCCAGTAAGCCAACAAATAATAATATCGACCTCTGCTTTAGTGTGATCTTTTTTTTCTGCCTTTTGGACATAGTATGGATACACGCTTGCAAAGCTAGTGGTATAGATTCGGTGGTCTTTCATGTTGTTATTATAGCACTATACTTTTTATAGTTAAAACATGTTTTTTATCTATTGCAATTCTTTATATTTGCATAAAGTATAGTTACTATATAAAGTAAAGCTTCTTACTTACTTTACCCCTTTAATTTATGGGAGATACATGTACCGATGGTTCTTGCAACAAAGACCACAAATCAGCAGAGTGCGCCGATAAAACAAAAGCTTGCGATAGCGCAGAATGCAAAAACGGTGCTTGCGAAACTAAATAGTTTTGCGTGCTACGTATAACATTTATAATAGCCAGTTGAAGGAAGAGAAAGCCTGACAACTGGCTTTTATAGTAGTAACTTTGTACAATCGATTTATGAAACACTATAAGTTTGATGACGGCCATTGTCCTTGTGGGGTAACTTCTGCATTGCGTGTTATTGGCGCAAAGTGGAAAATTATTATTATTGTTACCCTTGGTAAAAGTGTTAACCGTTTTAATGATCTTAAAAAAAATATTGAAAACATTAACGATCGTGCTCTTAGTTTAAAACTTAAAGAGCTAGAAGAGGACGGTTTAATTATGCGTACGGTTACAGATGGTTGTCCACCTAAGGTGGAATATAGCTTAACGGATAAAGGTAGGGACTTAACGCCTGTTATTAAAGCAGTGCATAAATGGGCAGATAAACACTTGGTTTGTGACCCAGAAGTAGAGGAATGTTGTGATTAGTTTTAAATTGATTTTAAATCGTTAATTTGCTACTATTTTTTACTATGGATAAATTAGACCAAACCTACTCTCGTTTTTTTGATTGTGTGAGTCAATATACCACTCAATACTATTCAGATGCTTGCCCACATTTACTAAATGCTGCTGAAGCCACGACGGAATTACGATCGTTTTATCGTCAATTACTTGAAGAATTGGTTTACGCTGACCCTGATGATGATCGTGTAGCTAGGATTAACCTTGCTATCCTGTCTTTAGTAGGGCAAATCAAGGATATTGGGGTATCGCTTGTTGATTCTTCTAATACTACACTATAATACCTGTGTATGAATGAACTTACCCAATTTCTACAATCACAACGACTTTTAGTTCTTGCTACGCAAGACGATACTCCATGGGTAACGAATGTATTTTATGGACTTGGTAAAGATGTAAAGTTTTATTTTATATCTGGTACAGATACTGAACATAGTAAACACGTTGCTGCTAACCCTAACGTGGCATTTAGTACTGCTTGGTATAATAAAAATGACCATACAGACCGTAAAGCAATACAAGGAAAGGGGACTTGCCGCCTGGCTATCACTGATGAGGAAATTATTGAAGGTGTTACATTGCATCATAAAAATTATCCAGAATTTGCAGAGCGCCTTACGGTAGATTATATAAAATCTGTAGATAATAGCAGTGCTGTTTGGGTTGTTGAACCTACCTACATTAAGTATTGGGATGATGAGTTGTATGGTAGCAATGGAACAAGGGAGTTTAGTTTTTAGAGAATACTTCTTTTGTATTTTTTCTATCTATTTCTTGAAATTTATCCGCAATTTCTTCTAAGGGAATCTTTGCATCTGCCTTCTCTAAGAATTGCTCCATGTCCTCCTTATTTCTAGCATTAACTTCCTTTCTTTTTTGGTGATATTGATTTTCTTTATAAATTTGACACCCTTCTACCGCTAAGCAGATTGAAAACATTGATGCCCCAAATGCAAGAAATAATTTTGTAATGAACCACTCACGTTTTTTACGCTTTTCTTCAGATGTTAAATTTTCTTTTAACATTCTTGTAGCAGGTGATTGGTATGGATTTTCATGCATAAGACTTTATGATATATGATCTAGGCCTCTTTTTGCAATGTTGTAATTGGTCTACTTTGGGTAATTTAAAATTTGCTAGTTGCCGCTTGATCTTGTTATGCTTTTAGCATGAAGTCATTAAAATTATATATAGCCGGTAAAGTTGCACCAGACTCTGAGTTTGGTACACATGATTGGCGTGATGGTTTTTGTGCAACATTGAGTAAGCTTTCTGCGCTAAATTTAATAAACTTAGACCCCACTAAGCATGAAGATGGTTTTACGATGGATGTAGGCAATCCAAAACTTGTTGTGGGCCGTGATAGCTATATGATTAAAATTGCAGATGCGGTTATTGTGCATTTAACAGATGATATTAGCGTGGGAGGTTCTCAGGAAATGTTAATTGCAAAGCATTTCAATAAGCCATTAATTGGCTTAGCTCCCATTGGGGGTAAGTTTTACCGCGCCCATAAAACTATTCGTGGTATTGAATACACTAATTGGATTCACCCGTTTGTAGATGTTACTTGCGATAAGGTTGTATCGACCATTGAAGAATTGGCAATTGCATTACAAGAATTGCCATCGGCTCCTAAGACGGTAAATTGTATTGATGAAGCTGTTGCTTATTATGAACATAGCTTTTTAAAACATGATGAATTTTTGAATAATCTTTAATGTTATTTGCAAAATTATTACTGAGCCTTTTATTAATTATTACCCCATTTGCTTTACTTGCACATGATGATGACCAAGAGCATGCTGTTATTATTCACTTTAGCCTAGAAGGCTATTCTCCAGATGTGTTAGAGGTCCCAGTTGGAACAACAGTAGTTTTTGAAAATATATCAGATCAAGATTTTTGGCCAGCGAGTGACGACCACCCAAGCCATACTGTTTACGATGGCACTTCGCTTGATGAGCATTGTAAAGACGGTATTATTGCTTTTGATGCTTGCGCAGGTTTGGCTCCAGGCGCTGAGTGGTCCTTTACGTTTGATGAAGCTGGTATATTTGATTTTCATGATCATCTTTGGCCACATTTAGATGGTGTCATTACGGTCTACGATTTTAATGAATCTACGAAAGAACTCCCTGGATTTACAGAATTAAAACAAGAAGTTAAAAAGCTGTCGTTCTTCGCATCGGTACAGCAACTGTTCCGTAATTTTTACGCTTGGCTGTTTGGCTCTTCTCCTAAAAAAACTTATGTTGGCCCACTACTTACAGGCGATACACAAGATGGTTATTACGTTGAGCTGCAACAACAGTTTGTAGATTTAGTAAATTTGCAAGATCCTAAAATAGCTATTGAAACATTGCAAATGCTTGGGGAAACAGATACTCGTGCCTTGGCACTTTGCCACGATGTACTGCATGAAATTGGTAAGGCAGCCTTTATAAAATACGGCAACTTTCAAACTGCGGTTGAATTTCAATCTGACTTTTGTAACTCGGGATACATTCATGGATTGTTCGAACAGTACTTTAAAGTAACAGAAAATCCATTTGCAGCATTAAGCCAGCAATGTGAGCAATATGCTGCGGGTAAACGCCCGTTTGACTTATGGCAATGCCACCATGGTATAGGGCATGGTTTTATGTATTTAAATGGTGGAGATTTAGATACTTCACTGCAACATTGTGAAGATGGATTAGATGGTTCAGCAGTAGATTCTTGCCAAAATGGAGCATACATGGAACTCTTTAACCAAGAAATATTAGCAAAAGAATTTAATTATTTGTACCCAGATGATCCATTTAAACCCTGTAAAGATCGTGTAGATAACAAGGGTGATTGTTATTTGTATGTACCAACGTATTTATCGCAAACGTTAAATATTGCGTACCAAGATATGTTTGATGTTTGCGCTAATGCAGAACGAAATTATCGTTCTACTTGTATTGCAGGCGTTGGGTCCGAAGCTTTTAAGCGTAATATGCGTAATGTAGAAACTTTGGTAGAACTTTGCTTAAGTGCTAATACAACACTAGAACAAAATAGTTGTATGGGTGGTGTTATTAGTATGAGTATGAACCAGGCAGGTTCGTACCAAGCAGGGGAGCAGCTTTGCAATGAATTGCCTGAGCGCTTTGATGCTGTATGCGTAGCTAAGCTTAACGGTAAGAAAAACTTTTTTGAGTAATACGGTACTCTTTTGTTAACGCCAGGCGTTTTGTTCGGTTAGCTCATCTACGAGTAGTTTATCTTTTTTAGCAGGCTTATAGTTAATAATGTTCCAAGCTATGCTCCCTATTGCCAGTATAATAATAAGTAACCCGAATATTACTCCGCTCAAATAATTAATGGTATTATAAGCAGTAATTATAATGGCGCCGAATGCAATTAGGGCAACATTAAACCCAACTGTCCAATATAATTTGTCTTGCAGTGTTATATCTGGCCACTTGCCAATAAAATCCTCTTTGCGATACTGTTTATTTTTTATAAGCCGCATCATATGCCTCCAGGTTTTACCTCTACGGTAAAGGATGTAGGCCTGCACAGCTCCTACGATTATTAAAAAAAATTATTAATTGGTTTTTACTCATATTTTTAATATAGCTTAATGGCGCAATTGAGATAAGCATATTTTTGGCTTATGATACTTGCATGCTTGCTAAATTTAAATTAATACCTGCTGAAACTATTTTTGCTCTCTTGTTTGCCATAGTTTGTTGTTTATTAGGTTTTATGTTGCGTATTGACTGGGGGAGTGATTTTTTCTCTATTGAATCACCATTTTTGCATTTTTTACTTTTCTTAACGATTCAATTAATACCTTTGTTGATTCTTTCTCGCCTTAGTATGCTAATAAGCGCTATCACTTATACTTCTGTTGATTATGCTTCAATACACTCAATAGAATCTAAGTCGCTGGCAACTTTTGTCATTTGGGGTATTGTTAATATTATTCTTTCGGCTGTATTTGTATTATTTATTGGCCTATGGGGAGGAGGAATATTTATTATTGGATCCCTAGCTATTATATTCAGTTACAGTCCGATTATTTTCTCACTATTTAATAGAGCACAATCTACCGATAGCCATGCACAAAAAGGATTTCCAACTTTAAGTATTATTGCCTCTATTCTTTTGTTTGCTATTGGACTTACCGTGCTTCAATCATCTGACCTTTTATTTGGTGATTTCTTTTTCTCTCGCTTGTCTAATCACTCAATCTTGTATGATGTGTTTTATTTTTATCGTCCTTGAATCAATCTTTTATGCTTACAGCTTGCGGTGCAAGGCAAGAAACCTTACACTCTAGGCCATTCTACTTTTTGGTAGTTATTCCTTATTATTTTTCCCTCCCAACATGGATCTTAAGAACGTACGAAACATTGGTATTATTGCGCACATTGATGCGGGTAAAACCACAACAACAGAACGCATTTTATTTTACACCGGTGTTAGTTACAAAATTGGTGAAGTTCATGATGGTGAAGCAACCATGGACTGGATGGAACAAGAGCAAGAACGCGGTATTACTATTACGTCTGCTGCAACTCAGTGTCACTGGACAGCGCCAGATGTAAACGGTGCAGAAACAAAAGTAACCGTTAACATTATTGATACCCCAGGACACGTAGACTTTACTGCAGAGGTAGAACGTAGCTTACGTGTGCTAGATGGAGGTGTGGCTGTATTTGATGGATCACAAGGTGTTGAACCACAGTCTGAAACGGTATGGCGCCAAGCAGATAAGTATGATGTGCCACGTATTGCATTCGTTAATAAAATGGATAAAACCGGTGGTGACTTTATGATGTCACTTAACTCTATCCACGAACGTTTAAGTACTGATGCCGTTGCTATTCAATTGCCAATTGGTGAAGAAGGAGACTTTAATGGAATTGTAGACTTAGTAGAGATGAAAGCTTATACCTTTAGTGGTACGCATGGAGAAATTCAAACTGAAATTGATATTCCAGCTGATATGGAAGCGGAAGCAGCAGTTATGCGTGAAACTATGATTGAAAAGGTTGCAGAAAACGATGAAAAATTAATGGATATTTACCTAGAAAGTGGTGAGCTTACAACAGACCAGATTAAACAAGGGTTACGTGCTGGTACAGTTACCGGTAGTCTTTACCCTGTACTTTGTGGTTCTGCACTTAAAAATGTAGGAGTGCAGAAAATGCTAGATGCTGTGGTTGCTTACTTACCAAGTCCGCTAGATATTCCAGCTTCTAAGGGTACAAACCCAGATACCGAAGCAGAAGAAACTCGCGAAGCTAACAATGACGCTCCACTTGCTGCGGTATCATTTAAAATTGCTACTGATCCTTATGTTGGTCGCTTAACGTTCGTTCGTGTTTATAGTGGTGTGCTTAAGTCTGGTACAAGTGTTTACAACTCTCGTAGTGGTAAAGAAGAACGTATTGGACGTATTGTAAAAATGCACGCTAACAGTCGTGAAGAAATTGATAAGGTAGAAGCAGGAGATATTGCTGCGGTTATTGGTCTTAAAGATGCACGTACTGGTGATACTCTTTGTGATAAAGCTAAGCCAATTGTTCTAGAAGAAATTACGTTTGCTGACCCGGTTATTTCTATTGCTGTTGAACCTAAAACAAAAGCTGACCAAGAAAAAATGGGTATTGCTCTACAAAAGCTTTCAGAAGAAGATCCAACCTTCCGTGTTAAAACAGATGATGAGACCAACCAAACTATTATTTCTGGAATGGGTGAACTGCACTTAGATATTTTAGTAGACCGTATGAAGCGTGAGTTCTCTGTAGAAACAAATATTGGTGAACCTCAAGTTGCTTACCGTGAGACTATTCAACAAGAAGTAGAACATGAAGAAAAATACAGTAAGCAAACTGGTGGACGTGGACAATTCGGTCACGTTATCTTTACGATTGAACCACAAGAAGCTGGTAAAGGATACGAGTTCGAAAACAAAGTGGTTGGTGGACGTATTCCAAAAGAATTTATTAACCCATGTAATAAAGGATTCCAAGAAGGTCTTGGCCGCGGTGTGGTAGCTGGCTACCCAATGGTTGATATTAAAGTAACCCTAAGCGATGGTAGTTACCATGATGTGGACTCGTCTGAGTTCTCGTTTAAAGCGGTAAGTAGTATTGGGTTTAGAAACGCTGCTCGCAAAGCAAAACCAGTTCTATTAGAACCAATTATGAAAGTAGAAGTTGTTACTCCAGATGATTTCCTTGGAGATGTTATGGGTGACGTAAGCTCTCGTCGTGGACTTATTAAAGAACAAAGCGATAGAGGTACTGCTAAAGTTGTTACTGCAGAGTTGCCACTAAGTGCGATGTTCGGTTACGCTACACAGCTTCGTTCTATGACCCAAGGCCGTGCAAGTTACGCAATGGAATTCGACCACTACGGTAAGGTTCCACCAAACGTTGCAGAAGAAATTAAGAAGGCAAGGGGAGTGGAATAGTATTACATTGATTTAGAAAATTAGAGATGACTTTATGTTGTCTCTTTTTTTATTGCCTTACCCCAATGAGAGCACCCCTTGCAGGTCGTCCGTCTCCGTTACACTGCGTCGCGACGCACCGATAAACGGTGCTCTGGGCGAGGTAATGTATTTGGTGTTTTAAAATTACTATCATTTAAATATTAAATATGATATAGTATTTGGCTATGACACAGAGGCATCCTGTTCAAAATGATCGGCTGATGTTTATTACCACTAATACACATGATCGTGCTACTTATTTTTTAGATGAAGACATTGCTCGCATAAGCATTGAGATGCTTTATGATGTTAAAAAACGACATCCATTCTATTTGCATAGCTTTGTGGTAATGCCTGATCATTGGCATATGTTATTATGCGTGCCACCCCCTGGATTAATTTCTGTTATTATGAATCAGTGGAAATCCCTCACAGTAAAAAATACAAATGAGGTAAAAATTTGGCAAAAACGATTTTATATACAATTGGTTGATGATCCTTATCTGGTTATTAATTATATTCATCAAAATCCTGTTAAGGCAGGACTGTGCAATATTGCTAAGGATTATAAATGGTCATCTGCTTCTGATAATTGGCCAATTGATGATTTGCCCATATTGGATTATTTGTAATTGCGCTGTTTATCTTACCCCAATGAGAGCACCGTTTATCGGTGCGGTTTTATACAGATATACAAACCGCACCCGCAAGGGGTGCTCTGTTGGATTGTGAGGTATTTGGAGAAGTTATCCAAAAATATGGTAAAATCATCTTTTATTCCCTAAAAATGTGTTATACTGCACTTATTAATTATCTTTCCCCTTTTTAACTATGGGTTTTTCTGAATTTCGCCGAAGCCGCCGTGGCCGTATTTTATTAATTGTTTTACTACTATTAATTATTGGATTTATTGGTTACATGTGGGAGCGAACCCGTTGGATTATGATTGGTGCTGGTATTGTGTTGATGACTGCTTTAGGACTCGAAGTTGCTAAGACAGATATTGACCTTGGTAAACTTGTAGAAACTGGCAGCTTGGCTGCTTCTAAGGTTGTGTATGGTGATGACGGTACTATTAACGTTGGTGCCACGTGTGAGCAGGATGAGTTTAACTGTGATGATTTTAAAGATCACGCAGAAGCACAAAATGTATTTGATAGCTGTAATTGGACTGATAATGGTGACCCACATGGTTTAGATGGTAATAATGATGGTGTAGCCTGCCAGGCATTACTTGGTAGCTAGAACATCTTTTAATTTTGATTCAAGACTCCTTGCTTGTCAGGGAGTTTTTTAATCATTAAACTATTTCTAATTTGCCTAAATTCATGAAAAAAATTATGACACCACCGGGCAACACTCCGCAGAGCATTATCTGCATTTCATTATTTATTTCTTAGTTAACGACCATTGGTCGTTATTTTTTTACCTAAAATTATTATGCCTCCTTCTTCTACTCCTTCTCAAGCTGTCACTTCTGAAGTCGATTTTAATCTTACCCCTTCCTCTGTTGATGAGGCAGTGGTCGACGCAAGTCTAGAAGATACCTCTGGTGATTTAGATACAGGTATGGATACTATAATGGAAGAATTTGAAACTGAAGTAACTGAAAGACAAACTCTTATTCGATCGGAAATTCATAAACTGGCTCAAGAGTTATATGTTGAAGGTGATTATGGATACTGTCGTGGTGATATGCAGGCAAGATTAAGAAAATTTGTCGAAACCAACAACGTGGAAAGTAATGAAATTGCGAGAGAGATTCTGGCAATAAAAGATGATCTTGTTTTAAAAAGCTACGATGTTTTATATTGGTTTGAAACATTTGCTTACTCAGATTTAAGAGAGGAACTTCAAGATGAAATTGGAAAGCTTAAGTCTAAAGCTATGGATGAATTTGCAGAAGATGGGTACTCTGAGGACTTCTATCATCAGCGACGGTTCCTAAATCAGCAAAGATCTATTGCAGAAATAATGCAGAGTAAATAACTACTCGTATCTTAAAGCAGCCATGGGTTCAATTTCCGCAGCTTGACGAGCCGGAGCCAAGCCAAAGAATGTCCCAATTGCTACTGCTACAATTAGTGCAACAACAATTGCAAGAGGGGATATAGCAAACACGTAGGTTGGTAAAATGCCAACAAGTATGGCGGCAATAATCCAAGCGAAAAATATTCCGCCAAGAATTCCTATCACACTACCAAGTAGTGTTATTACAATGGCTTCTATCATAAATTGGCGTAGAACATCTTTACGTTTTGCACCTAGTGCTTTGCGCAGGCCTATTTCTCGGGTTCGCTCTTGTACAGAAACATACATAATATTCATAATTCCAATACCACCTACCACCAAAGAAATACTGGCAATAATGGTAATAAACATGGTTAAACCAAGCGAAACACCGCTTAATATTCCCATGGCTTGGGCCGAGGTTCGAACGTCAAAATCATCTTTTTCCTCATCGTTTTCGGGGTTATCTATTTGGTGACGCTCACGTATTAAGGAAATAACATCATCCTTGGCAACATCAAAATTATCAACTGCCTGGAACGTAGCATAATCCATATATTTTTGCCCTGTAATACTACGGGCAGTATTAAATGGTACGTACATTCTGGTGTCTGCATTTTGGAAAAATTGTGAGCCAATGGGGTTCACAACTCCAATAACTGTAAACGGATTACTACCAACACGTATTTTTTGATTCAATGGGTTCTTATTACCAAATAAATCGATAGCCACATCTGGTCCAATGGCTACAACACGGCTTCTTGCTTGTTCATCGCGCTCATCGGGCATGCGGCCAATAGCAGCGCTTATACTTTGGTTCATGTAAAATGTTGGCCTAGTGCCAAATACCTGGCCTTTTGTTGTTTCTTCTCCTTTGGAAACTGGTTCACGCACAAAAATAACAGGAGCAATAGCGTCGATAGTACTTAGTTTTTCTAATGCTTTTAAATCTTCTAGCGTTAAGCTTTGCTGACCTGTTCCTACTCCGCCTTGCTCGGGTCCGCCACCAGGGAAAATAGCCATAGTAGAGCTTCCTAGGCTGCTTATTTGCCCTAGGAGTACTTCTTGCATACCGGCACCAACCGCGGTCATTAATACTACCGAGCCAACACCAATAATAATACCAAGCATGGTAAGGACGCTACGAAAACCATTTTGGCGTAAGCTGCGGAAAGCCGATGCAATAATGTCTGACCAGAGCATGGAGCTATTATAGCGAGTGGTGGAGACATGTGTAAGGCTCTCTTTTTAGTTTAGGATGTTAGGATTTAGAAATTAGTTTTGATAGCCATCAACTAATTCCTGTATCCTTAATCCTAAATCTGTATACTGTTACTATGCCTCGCCATGTAAAACTTCGGCATTTAAGCCTTCTATTTTCGGGAAGTTTATTTAGCTTGCTTTTGCTTTCTTGGACATTGCTTACACCGCAGTTAGTACAGCGTGAACTGGGAATGACTAGAGCCGATTTATTATACAAAAGCCAAGATTTACCAGTGATTGCCAGCGCGTTAGAGCAAATGCGCGTAGAAAGAAATGAAGATATAGATCCCAGTCCATTACCAATATTTAGAGCGTTAGCACTAAAACGGCAACAGGAAGGAGGTAGTCTTAAAACTCTTGCAAGTATAGCTAGTGTCGTTAAAAAATTTAATGCCGATACAGACGCTTATGTTGCGTTAGAACAAATTTCTTTTAAAGATAATGGATACCAATTAACTGGGGAGATTCAAAATGCCGATTTACAGGGCGCAACGGTTTTAGCTGAACTAATGAGTATTTTTGAAAGCCACAATGCATTACAAGTGGTTCGCTATCCTGCCTTTAAGCGTGCGATGCGAGATGGCGCGCTTGTAACTCCATTTACAACTACACTGCAGCATGATTAAAAATCTCATTCGCATCGGTTATTTTTTATCTGTTATTTTACTACTAACAGCTTCTATTTACCTTATTGTACAACACCGTTCGGTTTTGCAGGCTGCATCGCTATTTTCTGGCGTGGCTTCCCACTACGACCGAATAGAAAATGAAGTATCACTTTTAGGTGATCAACGTGATCAGTCTCATTTTCTAAAAAGCCAGCAGCGCAGCATTCGCTTAGAACAATTGGAAGCCTATGTTATACCTCATACTGTATTATTCGAACGTCTTAATAAATTTATAAGCATTATTGAAAAAGCCTTACAACAACAAGATATTGATAGCGTTTTATCTATACAACAATTACAAGATTCTAGTGCCGTGCGTTATAATGACACTACTATTACTACGCATGATATTACTGTAAGCATGAAGGTTAATCGCAATAGTATATTGCGTCTTTTTACCATGCTTAATACCAGTGGCATGTTAACATTGTACGATGCATTTACGCCTACAGAGCGCCAAGAATTACTAGAGGTAGTGCTAAATGAAGATCCAGGATCCTTACAAGCTCTTGAGACATTTTTTGCTTCCTCGTTACTTGATTACAGTGCGGCTCCAGAGAAGCATATTGAACAATTACTTGTATTTATTGCCTCAGAAAATAATGTTTTTGTTGTTCAAGATATTCTTAGGGCTTCGCAATTACAAATGATGGCTACCTTCTTAAAACAGGCTTCAGTAGATTTGCGCCCAATATGGCCAGCACCATTGCTAGAGGTTCAATCTGCTACATTTATAGAGCAGGGAGATTATTTAGAAGGAATACTATTACTACAAACATTTACACAGTAATGTTTTAGTTATTATTATTTGTAATTTAATATAAAAAAACTATAGATAGCCCTAGTAAAATTAGCTTAGATCTGCTATAATAAGTAGATTTAATGCATATAAACACACATCAAATTGTACGTTTTGCCGTACTGACATGGCTACTAATACCCGCGCTTGTTATGGCTGCGGGCCAAAGTGCTAACTTTAGCCTTAATGGCCAGTTAGAAAACAGTAAAAATGGTGTATCACCAAGCTTTGATATGGAGATTCAAAATGAACCATGGAAAGTTGGTGGTGAAAGTCCTAGCTTCCAAATTATTAATAATAGCCACTTTGTGGCTAGTTCTTCATCAAGCTCTTCGAGCAGCTCTTCTGCTCCTGGTGTTATTCTAGGAACAGGCGGTGGCGATGGTGGCTCTGGCGGCTGTCGTACTAACGACACTTGTCCAGATGATGGCGGTACCGATGGTGATACTGCTGTTATTGGTGATAGTAGTGGGGTCGATGCTGGTGGCATTGGTGGTGATGACAGTGGAAACACCGGAGGAACTATTGGTGACACTGGTGGTGATGATAATGGTGATATTGGAGGTGTTGATGGGGCAATTGAAAATGCTGGTGATGATGGAAGCTTTTTCCCTGCTCCTACTGTTGAGCCATTTGTGCCTGTTATTATTATTGATAATGCTTCAGAAATTTCTAATCAATTTAATTATTTTGGCTATGGGTCTGAAGCAGAACTACGCAACGCTTATGTGTTAGCAGCTAGTGCTATGAATTGTGGCCCTGCTCCTGAACATCGTCAATGTACTCATCAAAATGTTTGTAAAGAACTCCTAGATGAATACGCTCCGGCTTGCAGCGATGTGGCCATTTGTGTCCTTGACCATGATTGTACTGCTTCTTTACAGGCTAATGATGAAGCTTTTAACAGATGGCTTGCTCATCAGCGTACAACATTCCATGCTAGCGCTTCACAAGAATTTGTTCGTTACTATATTGGTACAGCTTTCTCATTACTTGTGTTTATGCTTGCGCTTTATGCTTTATTTTTTACTCACCGTAAATTAACTCAGTCCTCTTTACTATAATGTTCTATCTTCAAACCTTATCGCGATTTTTATTTCTAATGGTGTTACTGCTTATTCCGGTACTTTCTGTTCAGGCACAAAATGATGTCCCTAATACCTATATGTATAATGGACACTTGCTAGACCCTGCTGGAAATCCTATTACAGCACCCATTGATTTACGGTTCAGCTTTTGGACTAACACCGATTACGTTCCTACTGATACATTGCCAAGTGGCGGTGTTAATACTGGTGCTCTCGATTATGCAGGCTGGATAGAAGTTCATACCATTACGACAAATGCTGATGGGTACTTTTCTGTCATTCTTGGCGAAACTGTGCCGTTGCCATCATTTGCCTTTACTTCTGTTGGAACAAGTACATTGCAAAGCCTATACCTACAGGTTGATGCTAAAATGAATGGTGATCCATTAACGAGCTATGAATTATTAGATTGTGATATTACCGTTCCTACACGTGACCGTTCTCCAATTTTATCCGTACCGTTTGCACATAATGCTAGTTTTCTTAACGGTGCTAGTGTTGGCGTAACAGAAGGTGATATTGCCTTACTTGGTACGGATGGTGTCTTTAATATTGTTCATGTGCCATGGGGTACAAACTACGATAGTTTTACATTAGATGCTGATGGTACTGCTGGAACAGGGGATAGTATTGAGTTAGTATTTGGCTCTATTGCTAATATTTTAAGTTTTGATATTGATAACGATTGGTTTAATTTTAATAATGATGTAAATATTGATGGTGATTTAACTGTAACCGGTTTAATTAATGGTGTTGATGTTACAACACTCTTTACAGCTAATGCTTTAACGGGTTCTCATTTAGAAGTTTACACTCCGCATTATAGTGATGTTTCTTATACCGATGATGGTACCAACAATGTTGGCCAATTGCTTTTGGAACATGATATTGCTGAAGGAAATTTTTACCGCTGGCGCAGCACGCGGACTACGTTGCAAGATTACACTATTACAATGGAGCATACTCTGCCGCTTAATTTTCTAGGCTGGGACGATAGTAGTCCATTTGAGGTTCGCTACCGTACCAGTGATACTGCCGTTAATTCTGCCTTAGATATTGAGCTTTATGATACCTCTGGAACACTTGTTGGTTCAGCGCTTGGACTTAGTAGCTCAGGAACTTGGGACACTGCTACATTTATACCAGTTGGCACTTGGAATCCAGGCGAAAAATTAAAAGTAGTATATACCCCGTATGCACTTACGGGTCATAATGTTGATGTTGGCGATACTCGTTTAATGTATACCGTTATTAATAGTACGTAACATGCATTCACGCTATCAAAAAGTAATGGCTTTAATTGTTACAGCTATTTTGCTGGTATTTTCTGGCATTATTGTTAAGCAAGAATTAGCCGCATCGTTACTCGATATTAAAGGAACCCCTTACCATACTTCGTTTTCTTACCTTTTAAGTCGTGGTATTATTGATGGTTATCCTGATAAAACAGGACGACCTTATGGATATATTAATAGAGCAGAAGTGGTAAAAGTATTGGTAAATGCTCGTGAAGACTTACGCTTAAAGTTGCCAGAAATTGAAGCTGGATTACCACAGTTTCCGTTGTTTGTGGATACCCAACAAGACCAATGGTATGCTCCACATTTAGAGCTTGGTTTTAAAGAACAGCTTGTTACTGGTTACCCAGATGGTAGTTTTAGACCAGGCCAACTCGTGCGTGTAGAAGAGGCGGTCGCACTATTAACAAGAGCATTTAAACTACATGAAACACGTAACGATGTTGTAGATTCTGCTTATATAGAAAACCAACCTAACCAATGGTTTACATTACCAATTAATGCGGCGGTGGCTCGTAATCTTATTCAACATAAGTCTAACCTACGTTTAGGTACGGCTATGACACGTGGCCAATTTTTCGATATGTTATACCGTTTACATCTTATCCAAAATACAGACCAAGCTATGTACCAGGGCCCAGAACCATTTGAGGAACTACCAGATTTACCAGATGCTCCAGCAGTTGAAAATATTGCTATTAGTATAGAGCAGCCTAATACCTCTAGCCCGATTGCAGTTGAATATGGTGGTGACACTGAAGTTGCGACTGAAATTGCTGCTCCACCTCCACCTCCACCTCCACCGCCTGCGCCTCCAGTTAATACTACTATTAATACTGGTCAAAACACTGGTGGTAGCACAGTATCTGCCAATAATAATGGTGGCGGCACTACGACCACAGTTAACAATAATGGCGGTAGCACTATTAACTCTAACAATAATGGTGGTGGCACTACTGTTAATGCTGGTTCTTCTAACAATGGTGGTACTATTAATGCTGGCTCTAATCCATTATTTTTGATCCAAATTTACCGATTGAATATGTCGATAGTCATCCAGAAAAATCGTTTTTACCTTATGCTATGAACTTACCTACCATCGGTATTCGTAATGTTCCTATTTTAAAACCGAGCAATGTTACGAGTCGTGCAGGGTTAGAGGCTGTGCTAGATAAGGGTATTGGAAATATTATGAACCAGCCCGGTGGTGGTGGTAATGAGTTTTACTACGGCCATAGTAGTAGCTATGTCGATACATTGTATTCCCGTATTTTCCGGGCAATTTCTGGCATGAACCCAGGTGATAAATTCTACATTACATATAAAGGTATTGTGTTTGAGTACCAAGTTGATCGCCATGAAATTATTGCAGCAGCAGATACAAGTGTTTACCGTGATTCTGGTATTGCTAGAGCAGTGCTTTACACCTGCCACCCACCTGGAGGATTTTCGCACCGGTATGTTATTTTTGGCACACCGGTTAAAGCGTACGTTATTAAGTAAGAACTACTAATAATGTGTTAGTTAACGTATACTTATTCTATGGAAAAAGTATGTGTACATTGTCAGGCTCAGTTTAATTTTACAGCTGAAGATGATGCACTACTGCAAAAATTATTACCAACTATTAACGGACAAGTTTATACACTGCCTAAGCCAACGCGTTGCCCCGACTGCCGAAGCCAACAGCGGCTTGCAACCGGCAATCAGTTATTTTTAAGCATGCGCACCTGTGACTACACTGGTGAGAGTATTATGTCGCATTATCCTAAAGATTCTAAATACACGGTGTACTCACAAGATAAATGGCACTTAGAGCCATGGGAAGCTAGAGACTATGGCCGAGACTACGATTTTAATCGACCGTTTTTTGAACAATTTAAAGATTTAATGTTGGCGGTACCACATCCAGCTTTGTTGACTGATTTTTTATTTGATCAAAATTGCTCATACACTAATCATGCTGGCCATAATAAAGACTGTTACCTAATTTTTGACTCTGATGACTGTGAAGATTGTTACCTTAGTTATAGCGTGCATAAATGCAAAGATTGCTTAGATTGTTTTAGGCTTCGTGAGTGTGAACTTTGTACAGAGTGCGTGGATTGTTACGATTGTTATGGCTGTAAATATTGCCAAGACAGCTCGAATTGTAGCGATAGTGCGTTTTTAAAAGACTGCGTTGGCTGTCGTCATTGTTTATTTTGCAGTAACCTTCAAAGTAAAGAATATTGTATTTTTAACAAGCAGGTTTCTAAAGAAGAATTTGAGGCTGCTTGGAGTAAATTATCATCACGGCAGTATTGTTTAGAGCAGCAAAAAATATTTAAAGATTGGCATATGCAGTTTCCTAAACGAGCGTTCCATGGTGTTAATAATGAAGATGTTTCTGGAGATTACATTGATAGTAGTAAAAATTCACATGGTTGTTTTGATAGTTCTAAACAGTGGGATTGCCGACACTGCTGCCAGGCTTGGGACGGGTTAAAAGACAGTATGGATACACAAGAATGTGGACTTTCGGAATTCCTGTATGAAACAGCCTATATGGGCGAGAATTGTCAAAATACCTACTTTACCTGCTTAAGCCCAGGTGGATGTTTGTATAATGTTTTTTATAGTATGTACTGTATTCATGGTAAAAATTTATTTGGTTGCTTTGGTATGCGTAAATCTGAGTACTGTATTTTAAATAAGCAGTATACCGAGGCAGAATATAACGAATTGGTACCACGTATTATTCAACATATGATGCAGACAGGGGAGTGGGGAGAGTTTTTCCCAATTGATACTTCGCCATTTTTCTATAACGAAACATTAGCCCAGGACCATTACCCATTAACAAAATCTGAAACATTAAGCCGTGGTTGGCCTTGGCAAGACCCAGTTGAAGAGCAGCTTGAGTTTACAAAATCTATTAATGCTCAGCAGTTACCAGACACCATTGCCGATATCCCCGACGATGTTCTTAATTGGGTGATTGTTCCTCGTGACGGTAAACCGTTTAAAATTGTGTCTCAAGAGCTTGCATTGCGTAGAACCATGAATGCTGCATTGCCGCTAGAACCTTTTTTAAGTCGTTATCATCGTTGGCGTGCTATGCGGAATGAGCGTGTTCTGTATCATCGCCAGTGCCAACATTGTTCTAAAGACATTCAAACAACGTATGCCCCTAATAGGCCAGAGATTGTGTATTGTGAAGAATGCTATCTTAAAGAGGTTTATTAGTTTAAACCACTCCTGCAAGTGTCGTGGCAATCCAGTAGCTTAGACCAATAATAACAAGTCCTATTACCATGCGTACAATCATAGAACGTGCATTTGTTATGTCTTCATCGTTACCGAGGCCAATAACAAGGCGAATGCCGTAGTAAATTAAAATAGTAACGCCAATAATAAAGAATAGTACTAAAATTGAACCTGTAACACGGCCAATAATATTAACAATTGGGCCAGGGTTAATATTTACAAAGCTTTCGGCTAATACGTACCGTGCGGTAATAAATACTAAGCCAATAACAAGTGAGACAATCGCTTGCCGCATGGTACCAGCGCCGTCTTCTGAACCAAATGAGGCCACTGCACGAATACCAGTAACAATAATAGACGCAATAATAAGCATTCCCACCAGGAAACTTGCCCAGTTTATAAGTCCATCTACCTCTGCAATAATAGTGCCGACGCCACCACTTTGGTAATTAATAAATGCATTAGCAATAATATAAGCCATATTAATAATAATAAGGCCTGAAACACAGCCAATAACAATGTTTTTAAGTCTGGCAGCGTTGCCTTCATCATCAATAATTACCATCATTAGCCCGCCTACAATAATCATAATTACTGCGATAATTGATACTAATGGAACAAAACCCTCTAATACCAGAATAAAATTTTGCACTAATGTTACAAATGCACCACCTCCTGATGCAGCTCCACCACCACCAGTAATGGGGTCTAGTGTTCCTCCTACTGAAGTAATGCCAGCATCAATTAAACTAGGATCGCCAGCTTGGGCAAATACAATACTAGGAATGGCAATGATGAGTAGCAAAAGAAACCTCATGTTTTTTAAAAGAAAATTTCTAAAATAGTCCAACTAGAAACAACAATTAATAGTGCCGTTGCAGTGGTAAGCATTATTTTTTGACCACGATCTTTTAAGCTGTCTTGTACGGAAATAGCATAAAAAAAGCCTCCAATCATAAAGCCTATAACACAAAGTCCACCAAAGAATACGGCTGCAAAATTAATAATACGCGAAAATTCTGAAGCTAGTGGAGCTTGATTGAAGCCCATAATAGATTCGACAATAGGTACAGCTAGCAATACAAAAATCGCACCGAATATTGTTAATGCTACCTGCTTACGGGCTTGTGCCATGTAGTCTGTTCCAAAGGATGTTACAAGGCGAGTTGCCTGAATAAACATTGTTACAACTATTGCGATACCTAGTAATGATTTTAGAATAGTTACTATTGTACCAAGTACGCTTGCAAGAGGTTCTATACTTGGGCTTGGCCCTGTAAATACAGCAGCAATTTGTTGTGCAGCTAATACTATTACCGTTGCTCCAAACGCGTATGCTAGCGATAAGCTAACCTCTTTATGGTTTCCGGTGTGGCTAAGAAACACTGCTCTTGCACCATAATAGACGACCATAATAACAAGAATCATTTGGAAAATTGTTTGCAAGTCTACTGATATTGTTGCCACAATTGCTTCCAAATTTGTGTAATTGGAAAGCCCCGGATGGTTAGCGGTTTGTAGGCAATCTCTAAAAGGTTTATTGTAGTCTTCTATTGCCCCTCCTTCGCATTGTGCAAATGCTAACTTAGGAACAATAAATGCCAGTAGTGCGAAAAAATAATATCTCATCATATTATTATACCACAGAAGACGCTTAAGAGGTAGAAGACGTTGTAAAAGTTTTCGATGATGAATGGTGCTAGTGGCAACATCGATGTCAGCTATCTGCACCATTCACGATCCACTATATAACAAAAAATCTCTATTATTTTCTAGAACATCTTAAACTTTTTTAGCTGCTAACGTGCTTTACAGCGTTTTTTCCTGTACTATATCGTTATATTATTTCACCAATTTTTATGGATCAATCCTCTCGTGTCGAATCTGTGCGCTCGCTTACGGCTACAGATCGCCAACATTTTATTGCGAAAACTTATACACATTTAGCACTAGCTTTAACTGCTTTTGTGGCTTTAGAAGCTCTTTTATTACGCATTCCAGGCGTGCGTGATTTTGCAAGTACTATGACATCTGGTCGTTGGAGTTGGTTGATTGTCCTTGGTGTCTTTATGTTTGTTTCTAATATGGCTCATCGTTGGGCGCAATCTAGTACTAGTATCCCTATGCAATATGGTGGATTAGCACTTTATGTTGTTGCGCAAGCAATTATCTTTTTACCATTGCTGTTATTTGCTGGCTCGTACCATCCAGATGTTATTGTTACCGCTGGCTTAACAACCTTAGGTTTGTTCTTAGGTCTTTCTGTAGTTGTTCATACTACTAAATTTAATGCTTCTGGTATGGGTGGTATATTAACTGCAATTAGCTTAGGTGCATTTGCGCTTATTATTCTTTCGATTGTTTTTACGTTTTCGCTTGGTATTCTATTTACTGTAGCAATGATTACCTTAGCTTGTGCATACATTGTGTACGACACAAGTAACGTTATTCACCGTTATAACACCAATCAGTACGTTGCGGCCTCACTTTCTTTGTTTGCATCGGTTGCGTTACTGCTATGGTATGTGGTACAGTTTGCGCTCTCACGAGAGTAAATCGTGAATTAATTCGTATTTTCCTTCCTTGTTATGGCTAAGAAACCTACTCCTAAAAGTCGACGCGCTAAATCTAAAGGCCGAAATCAGTACGCTGTGTACGTTAAAAAACAAATTAAACGTCTTACAGGCCGCATGAACAGCCCATACGCAGCAGTAGCTCCACCAAAGAACGAAGGTAAGAGTAAAGGTGTTACAAAGATTAAAGCGTAGAGGTTTTATTACTTGATAATCATAAAGTGTATCGTAGTCCGTTTCTGGAATATGGTATACTTTTTTGTAAAAACTGCCCACCTAAGCTGGTGGTAGTCTATTTATATTATATGTATCAGCATAGGACTATCGATTGCCACAGCTGTTACTAAGCTTAATAGTGTCCCCATCATACTAAGTAGTACTATTAATACTAGTCGCCAATTTTGCTTATATGCTTGTATAAGTACAATAATAATAGAACATAACCACCATATTATCATCACTAATATAACAGCCATTAATATTGGCACTATCGTACTAGAAAAATACTGAGGCGTCTTCAATTGCAATGAGTGTAATAATGCTAAGCTAACTGTTGCTACAGCTAACAGTATTGCTAGTAGTAACCATAGCTCTAACTTTCTATTTTTCACTAACGTAAGTCAATAACGTAGATACGCTTGCTGTCTAGTAGGTATACACGGGATTCATTAGGAGTTACATATATATCAACTAAGTCTCCTAGCAAGTCTCCTTCTAGAATATATTGTCTTTGATAAACAGCCTTGCCGGTTTCGTTATCAGTAATAACAATAACCGCTCTACGATCTGGACTTAAAACATAAAGGTTTCCATCAACAATTTTAACAATCTTTGTTGCGCCTTCTAGTACTCCAGCTGGTAAGCCGCTCAGGTCTAGTTCTTGTACTTCACCACGAAGCAGCTTGGTAATCTTCCCGTCTTCGTGCAAGGTGTACACACTACCGTCAATGGTCATATCTACAGCGTCTTCTAGTGCGCCATTTACGTTATATTCACTTGGTGCACCGTAACGGTCGTTTAAGCGTTCGTATTTGTAAATTTGGTTAGCCTGAGGGCTTAGTACATAAAGAAAACGATTATACGTTGCTAGGTCAATTCCTGCTTTCCAGCCACTGGCGTCATCTGTCTTCATGTTTGTTGGAATACCTTCAATAATTTCTATAATACTATCATCAGCGGTGTGGAATACCTTTGTGTTAAAGCGTTCAAAATAAATACCACTACTAATAAGGTCATCACGTGAAACACGGTCGCCAGCGCCAACAACATTAAAGTTAACGTTGTAGATGTCTTGTCTATCAAAAACGGTAAATTCTCCATCTTCTATTCCAATCATTCCTTGAGCCTTAATGTCTGGGGTTTCGGCTGCTAAATTAGCGATTTTATTTGCAGGAACTCTAAAGACGTTATTAATTTGCTCGCGCATGCTATCAACGCTCTCTAGTAAATTTAATGCTTCACTACGGTATAAACCTCGTTCATTTTCTAGTATGGCTTTTGCGTCTTGTTCGGCGCCTTCTAAAATGGCATTTGCACCTTCACGGTCATTGGCTAAATTTCTAGTTTCAGCAATGGTAATTTTATTATTAGCCTCTTCTACTAATGCTTGTAATTCACCTCTGCCTTTACTAACTACCAATGAAGAATATAAAAATGTTATAAACCATAATGCAATAAATAGGCCAATAATACTGGCAATAAGCAACAAGTGTGCCCTGCGCTTACGGTCAGGATGGTGTAAGTCGCTTAGTAATGTAGAAAACCAAGCAGTATTAATGTTGGGCATTTTTGCACCAATATTCTTTGGTAGTTTTATTGTAGTTGCTTTGTCCTTAATTGTACTGAGCATTCCACTGGCTACCGTTGCTACACCACTTGTTTTTTTTGACATGCTTGGTAGTGAACTGCTTTTTGTTGTAGTTTGTGGAGCAATAGCCTCATGACTAATACCGTCTTTTACAACAAACACACCAATAGCTGCAGCTTCA
Source organism: uncultured Candidatus Peribacteria bacterium (assembly GCA_964434585.1). Taxonomy (GTDB): domain Bacteria; phylum Patescibacteriota; class Gracilibacteria; order Peribacterales; family Peribacteraceae; genus CAYSVN01. Next base: position 39,478 of record CAYSVN010000002.1, read on the forward strand.
TTTTCTTGCTCTAGCAATGTGGTAATAGTGGTAATAATTTCTTCTGCATTATTGCCCATGTTACTTAATTGCGCTGGTGTTGTTACACGTAGTAAGCGCTCGGTACTACAAATAATAATATCGTGCTGTTGTAATTCTCCGCTAGCAATGTGAACAAAATTTACACTGGCGCCACGAGTATATTCTGTAATTTGATTCGCTTGGTTATCGCGAATAATATAGGCTTCTGCCTGTCCAATGTGTGATGCAGAAAAAGTGTTATCTCCATCAAGGTGTCCTAAGAATGCTTGAATGTTTAATGATGTATCGCGTTGCGTGTAAGAATCTAAAATATCGTTTGCTGCCTTTAGGCATTCATCAAAGCCGGTTTGGTTTTGAGGGTTCTTAATAATGTGTTGATCAATTACTCCGACTAGGTCTTCTTTTAATGTGTACATTTCTGGCTCATCGCTGTTTATTTGTAGTAGTAATACTACCGTTTCTCCACTAGGTGCCGTTAGTGTTTCGTGGAATATTGTTCCTAAAAAAGCAGAGTTTGTTTGCTTGGTTGTAATATCAAGATTCATAGTGGAAGAATTGTACGGTTTTCAATGCTTTATCACAAGTGTAAAGATGTGTGTAAGCTGATCTACTGGCCACGCACAAAAAGACTCTACGTACATAGAATCTTATTTGTGTTGATGTTCACTCCTTGGATCTTGTAGGCAACTAATTTAGAGTACAAGTGGAGGATTTTGAAGAGAGGCTTCTTCAGCTCTAAGCCATATTCCGGATCATTATTTCTCCTGGTGACCGACCAAGTTCCCGTACCAGGTTTAAACGATTATCAGATAAAAGTATATTCCATGGGAAGAAAGGGGATTACGCTTGTAATACAGAACCTCGGTATTATAGAACGAATTTATACAGCTAAGAGAATGCTAACCACATTTCGGTGGGTAATATTCTCTTTACTATTCGGTGTTTTAAATGATCTTCCTTCGGCTACGCTCAGGATGACACACTGGATCTCCTTTTGCGTATTCGCTTTTTTACTACAAGCGAATTATATTATTTTACGCCTAGTATTGCTGTTTAGCAACTAGCTAGTATTGCATGTTTTTAAAGATGTGTTGGTTGGAAAATCATAATGGTTTTTTTGTTTATTCTATGCGAACTTTGTGAATACTTTTTTTCAGTTTTCAGGATATTAGGATACAGGATCTAGTCCTTGCTAAGTCCTAACTCCTTTATCCTGAACACTGTTTATTCCCATACTAATTTTATTTCTACTGGAACATTGGCATCAACTGACTTAATACCTTCGGCAGGTCCACCGACACCAAACATAGTACGGTCTAGATTATAACTTGTTGTAAAATATTGATTATTTAATGTTCCGTTTAGTGTAATATTTTTAGTGATGCCTTTAATACTTAAATCGCCTTCTACTGTTGCATTTTCATCATCTATGGTAATACTTGTAGAAGTAAATGTTGCCTCTGGAAATGCTGCTGCATCAAAGTAATCATCTGCCTTTAGGTGGTTTGTTAAACCTTCGCTATCGGTAACCATACTATCAATATTAATGGTTAGTATAAGTGTGTTTTCTTCTTTATTCCAGATTCCACTAAAGTTTTCAAACTTACCTTCGTGCGAAGTTATGTTTCCTTTTGCTCCTACAAAGGCAATTAAGCTTTCAGAAACGTTTACACTAAATTCGCTTTGAAGCTCTTCTGTATCTTGCTGTTCTAGAATGTTATCGCTTGCGTTTCTTTCTGCGGCAGGTACTGGCGCAGGCAAGACTCGGTCCGCTTCCTCTACAACACTTGTAGAGCAGGCAGTTAATAAACAAAGGCTGGTGATGATAACAGATCGTCGTAACATAATACTTTTACTATAAAGCGTTGATACTTTTTTTACAATTGCTCTTGAGCTTTTATGTGCAATAGTTACAATAGTGCCCACTGCTAAATAGTAGTAACGCTTTATACCGTGGGTCGGTAGCGAAGTGGTCAAACGCACCTGACTGTAAATCAGGCATCTTAGATTTCAGAGGTTCGACTCCTCTCCGGCCCACCATCATTTTCTTGGCTTATTTAAGCCAACGAAAATTTTGATATACTTTGAAAAAAGATAAAAATGTCTTTAATAAGCTAAAAAATGGTGTTCGACTCCTTCTGGGTGTGAATATTGACAATACTATAATATAATGTTATATTATATTTGTCAGTCTCCAGTTTTAACACGAAAAGGACCTTTGAGATGAAAGTTATCAAGCCTGGCAAGGGAAATGCATTGCCGACGACACAGTTTAAATGCACGAACAGTGGCTGTGAAGCGGTTATCGAGTGCACAACAGCTGAATGCACTCATAAGCCTGACTCTCGGGATGGTGATTATTACGAAGCTAAGTGTCCAGAGTGTGCAACGGTGAAT
>CAYSVN010000003.1:0-41508 GCA_964434585.1 uncultured Candidatus Peribacteria bacterium
AACCACCTGCGAAAAATTGTCATGTGCGAAACTTTTTTGTGTACTCCTGAGCTTGCCGAAGGGTTGGTTACAAAAAAGTCAAGAGGTTAAACATATCCCTCTACTTTCATTTGCGCCTTTGGCACCCCAAGCTCTTCTAGGCAAATACGTTTAACGTCTTTAACCATCGCTGGGTTACCACAAGCGTACACCATACTTGCACCCCAATTAGTATCTTGCTGCTGCATAACTTCTGTTACACGGCCAGTTGCACCTTGCCAAGTTTCATCTGGCTGTGAAACTGCAGTCACTAAGGTAAAATTCTCCATTTGGCTTGCTAGGTTTTGTAGTAATTCAAGGTGAAAAAAATCTGATACTTCTTTAACGCCGAAAATTAAGGTCGTATTATGGGTGTACTCTTGTGTTTGTAGCCATAATAAGTGTCCAATATACGGTACAATTCCACTAGAGGTTCCTATCCAAACGAGTGGACGGCTAACATCTGTTTTGTTTTTTTCATGCAATGTTAAACTACCCATAGCGCTCGTAAAGGTCATGCTTTCACCTTCTTTAAACGTTTCACGTAGGTAGTTACTCATACGGCCAGACTCTTCTAGCTTAATAATAAGCTTTAAAGCGTTTTCGTGCGGGCTAGAAGAAAGTGAATATGCCCGTGGTTGAATATCAGTAACGTCTTCTACTAATGGAGTGTCTATTAAAATATACTGACCTGCTTGATACTCAAAATTTTCTGGTTTTTCTAAAACCAACTCAACCACGTTATGGTTAAGTTTGTTTATAGCCACACATGTACTGGTAAATTTCTGCATGCGGTACGTAGTGTAGCAGCTAAAATATCCTTTCCCAATACAACCTCTCCCCGGCCCTCTCCTCTGAGGATGAGAGGGTGACTTACGTTTATAGAAGGCTAAAGTTCGTTGCTCAGTAAACGTAAGTCACCTCTCCCAATTTGGGAGAGGTTGGGAGAGGGTTTTTGACTGAGGAAGGTCTTACTAAGAGCTTCATACTCACAAACATCCTTAATGGTCTGTAAAATTATATCTAGCTCATTGCTTACCATACTATTTAAAACTCGAATGACAAAAAATCCTTGTTTTTTTAAGTACTGGTTTTTTGCTTTATCTCTCTGCTGCTGATCAAATGTACTATGAATAGAACCATCAACCTCTATCACGATTTTTAATGATAGGAATGCAAAATCTACAATCCATGGGCCAATTGGTACCTGTTTTTTACATTTAAATCCTAGCTGGTTTGATCTTAATTTTTTCCACAATATTTTTTCTGCAGGTGTCATTGTTTTTCTTAATGTTTTTGCAAACTGTAATTTATTTTCTTTATTATATGTGGAAATCATAAAAATAGTATTAAAGCTTATAAAAGCGATAATACTATCATTATATTTATATAACTGTCAAACTTTAAATATCTAGGCCTGTTACGTCTTTTGCACGTGTTTGAATAAATTGACGACGAGGTGCCACTTCTGCTCCCATCAAAGTAGAGAAAATCATATCAGCAGCTTCAGCGTCTTCATTTGTTACACGGTACATTTTACGGTGCTCAGGATCCATAGTGGTATCCCATAGTTGCTCTGCGTTCATTTCTCCCAAACCTTTATAACGTTGAATGGCAACTTTTCGAGTGCTTGTTTTCTTTTCTTCAACCTCTGCTTTCTCTTCTTTTACTTCTGGCTCTTGTCCTGGTTCAGCATCATCCTCTACTTCTCCAAGAGCGTCGGCATCTACTCCCCATTCTTTCATAATGGCGCCTTTTTCAGTGTCGCTAAATACATAACGTACATCTTTACCCTTACTTAATTTGTAAAGTGGCGGTAGAGCAATGTAAATATGTCCTTGGTCTATTAGCTCTGGGAAGTAACGGAATAGTAGTGTCAGTAGTAGTGTTCGAATGTGCTGACCATCAACGTCGGCATCCGTCATAATTACAACACGGTGGTAACGAAGTTTAGACAAATCTTTTAATTCGTCGATTCCAATACCAAGAGCCACAATTAATGCTTTTACTTCTTTGTTGGCTAACATTTTATCAATACGAGCCTGCTCTACGTTTAAAATTTTACCACGCAGTGGCAGAATTGCTTGGAATTCACGGTTACGACCTTGGGTAGCAGAACCTCCCGCAGAATCACCCTCTACAATAAATAGTTCACAGTCTGCAGGGTTACGACTACTACAGTCACGTAGTTTACCTGGTAGCGTCATTCCTTCTAGCGCACCTTTACGAATTACACTATCGCGAGCTGCACGAGCAGCTAAACGAGCATGAGCAGCTAATACACATTTACCAATAATTTCTTTGGCTGCATTTGGATTTTCTTCTAAGAATTCTGCAAGTGCTTCGTTCACAACGCTTTCTACTGCCCCCTTCATTTCTGCGTTACCAAGTTTACCTTTTGTTTGTCCTTCAAACTGTGGCTCAGCTAATTTTACCGAAATAACAGTTGTTAACCCTTCGCGTACATCGTCTGCGGTTAGGTTGTCATCTTTTTCTTTAAGGATGTTATTTGCTCTGGCGTAAGCATTAATAGTACGTGTAAGTGCAGATTTAAAACCAGTAAGGTGGTGACCTCCTTCAATAGTGTGAATGTTATTCGCGAATGATACAACATGTTCGTTGAACGCTTTAGTATATTGCATTCCTACTTCTACGTGGCCATCTGGCGTGTCTTTTTCAAAGTGGATCACTTTACCAATTTTTTCTTTCGCTTCGTTTAAGTGGCGAACATATGCTGCGATACCACCTTCGAATGAAAACGCGTATGCACGAGCAAATTTCTCATCTTCTTCTGGGCGCTTTGTACGTTCATCTTTAATACCAAGAGTAATACCACGTGTTAAGTATGTTTGTTGACGGAACCTAGTAAGCAGTACACCAAGGTGGAATTCCGTTGTATCAAAAATGCTGCCATCTGGTTTAAATTTAATCATGGTACCGTTTTTATCAGTTTTACCAATTACACTCATATCTGCTACCGGCTTACCAATTTTGTATTCCTGCATGTAAACTTGGCCATCACGGTATACTTCCGCTCTCATATCTGTTGAAAGTGCATTTACCACAGAAGAACCAACACCGTGTAATCCTCCAGAAACTTTGTATCCGCTATCATCTCCACCAAATTTACCACCAGCGTGTAGGGTTGTTAGTACAATTTCTAGTGCTGGTCGCTTCTTTTTTGGGTGCATATCAACTGGAATACCACGTCCGTTATCCATTACGCTTACAAAACCATCGTCTTGCAATACAACCGTGATAGTATCACAGTGGCCAGCCATAGCTTCATCAATCGCGTTATCAACAATTTCGTACACACAGTGGTGTAAACCGCGAGTGTCCGTTGAACCGATGTACATCCCTGGACGCTTACGTACAGGCTCTAAACCTTCTAAAACTTGAATCTGATCTGAACCGTAGTCTCCTTTTGTGGCTGACATAATTTATACAAATAGTAAATAGTGGACGTATTGTAGGGAAAAACGCGACTTATTTCAATAGGGATACTACTGTAAATTTCATTAAAATTATTTCTAGATTTACGGATTATAATTTGATACACTAAAATGAATATTTTATTTCTATAAATACAGTCACCACATGGACAAAGCAGTATCAAGTAAAGATTATGCCAATAATAAACTTATTCAGCTCGAAGACGATGCTGGAGAAGGAGCGTTAAGCGATCATATCGCTAATATTAGAGAGGGAATATTAGATGAAAATACTCAAATAATTCATAATAACATTACGAGGTTAGTGACTATTGATCATAAAGTTGCGCATCAGGTTATGGATATTTTAACCGATTGCAGAATTGATTTTGGTATTGTTCTTACACCAAGTTAAAGATACTTGGGATGACACAAATAAAAAGCCACCCCATACTGGAGTAGCTTTTTAGATTGTCAGTTACGACTTATTTTTTCATTAAATCACGCATTTCTGTAAGAAGTGCGATATCTGCTGGAGGTCCAGCCGCTTCTTCTTCTTTTTTGAAACTGTTTACCTTCTTAATCATAAGGAAAATAACAAACAGAACAATAAGGAAAATAATAATTTCGTTAATGAAATTACCGTAGTTAAGGGTAGCAGCGCCTGCTTCTTGTGCTGCAGCCAGCGTACTGTAGTTACCGTCGCCAAGGTTGACGAACATGTTACTAAAATCAACACCGCCAAGGAACATACCAACAATTGGCATAATAATATCGCTTACAAGTGAAGCTACAACGGTAGCGGTAGCTGCACCAATAATGATACCGGTTGCCATGTCGACCATAGAGCCTTTCATAGCGAAGTCTTTAAATTCAGACATCATTGACATATAAATAATAGGAAACCCTTCGGCAAGCTCAGGATGACAAAACGTCATTATGGTTGCAGGCAACGCGCTAGCCTTAGGTGAGATAAAAATTGTGTAAGCATAATTATTGAGATCTGATTTTCAGTCAAGGATTTCATGCGGATTTTAGTCAAGGAAGTGTTCTTGCATAAAAAATAAAGCATGTTTTAGTTACTTTTTGGCTAATTATAGCCAAAACACTATTTTTTAAATTCCGCAATGCAACATTCTTTTAAAAAAAGCAAACTATGCGTATAATGGATAGATTTATAAATACACATACACACAACATTTTATGCCAAGTACACTATTACGTTTTCTACAATACACCTTAATTGGAGCCATTTGTTTAACACCGTTTGTAGGTAGTGCCACGAGAGCACCATACGAAGCAACCTTTACACTTACTGCTTACTACTCGCCTGAGCCAGGCCAGATAGCTTACGCCCGAGGCGGCTACATTGCAGAGAAAATTTTAAATGGCGAAGGTACTCATGGGGCAAGTGGTAAGCCAGTTTTTTCAGGAATGATTGCAGCACCTAGCACGTACGATTTTGGTACTGTAGTTGACCTTGAAGGGCTGGGTATTTTTGAAATAAGCGACCGTGGTGGTGCCATTGTAAGTGCTGGACAACGAGCGCTTGCAAAGCATGATAGAATTGATATTTGGATGGGATATGGAGAAGAAGCATTGGCACGTGCGTTAGAATTTGGAGTACAGCATGTTAATGCTACTGTTTACCCTAATGGCACTACCCAACCTGCTGTTGCATTTGATGCTAAAAAACTACCAGCACCAATGCGTAGACTGGCAGCGTATGAAAGTGAACACCTACTAGATATGCGTGCTGAATTTGGTGATATTGGCTTAACGGTAAAGTATGTTCAAGAATACCTAAAAGAGTTAAATTATTTTAATGATACCCCTACTGGCTATTATGGACCAATAACAAAACAGGCCCTACAGCTATTTATTAATGATATGAATCTTGATGAATCTAGCGATTTTATTAGTGGTCCAACAATTGCATATTTATTAGCTGCTATCTCTACTGAAAAAACTCCAGTACTTGACGGCCATATCTATAGTGATAGCACTAACAAAGAGCGTATTAGCACTGCACAACGAGCGTTACGTGGGCTTGGTTACTATCAAGGAAAAAACCATGGTATTTACGATCAAAATTTTGCAAATGCTGTTATGGAATTACAGAAAGATAATTTACTTATTGCTGATAGCACGTCGGTTGGGGCAGGAAATATTGGGCCCAAAACACTCAAGGCATTAACCGAAGCAAATTACCGTTTGCGTTTAGCAAATACTGCTAAGTCTTATAAGGATATGCAGCGTATTAATGAAACTATTAAAAATAGTGATACCTATGTTGGCCAATTTTTAGAAATGGGTTGGCAAGGTAAAGAAGTAGAACGTCTGCAGCGAATGCTGCAAAAACTTGGTTACTTTACCGAGGATATAAATGGCGTATTTGGCCCTGCTACTAAGGCTAGTGTTATCGCTTTCCAAATTAATGAAGGCATTATGAACAGTGCAAACGACTTATATGCTGGCGAAGTGGGACCGCAAACATTAAAAGCATTACGCACAAAAGAACGTCTAGCTGCTCTGCAAGCTGTGCGAAGTTTTGGCTGGAGCGTGCTATAAAACATCGTGTAATTACTTGACATTCTTATTATATTCTATAGAATATTTATATTATTTTGTCAAATATTGTTATGCCTAAAACCCTTGATTCTCCAACTTCTGTTGCACAGCGTGTTCCGGTAGATAATACTGATGCTATTGATCTATTTAAAGGCTTGATGAAAGAAGATACTACCGATATAGATCAATATCAATCTTTGCTTAACCAACTGAATCCTGGTAACGATATTTCATCTACTGAAATTAATAATATTGACCGTATTAGTAGAGCCTTAACGCGTTTTAGCGCTAATTATAAACTAGCACTTGAACGCGAATTGGATCGTGGTGAAGGCAATTTCAAGTTTAAAGATAATAAAGACACAAGATATAGTCAAACAGCAATTGCGCGTTCATATGAACGATTTTCGAATGTCTCTGGCATGGCGTTAACATTACAAAATAAATTGAAGTTTTATCAGCAAAGCCTTAATCGTGTTGCAGTTCCAACTGGCAACGTTAGCAAAGAAAAATTTGCTGCTGCTGCACCTACTCTTCGATTTAAGGGCGATGAGACAACTTTTATCTCTCGTGCAGATGAGGAAGATGAGAGTGTAGAGCTTGTACTTACACCTAATCAAGCAAAAGAAGTGGTTAACGAAGTAAATGGGAAACGTCCACCTGTTGCACCTAAGAATGCAATCCAGCATCTTGCTTTTAATAATGAGGAAAATCTTTCTAATGATAATATCAACGAAGTTCCATCTTTTCTCTCTAATAGCGAATTATTAAATGGCTTAATGAATGGTAGCCCTGCTGCAGAAGTGGCTTGGTCGGCAATGACTCAGCCGTGGTACCAGGCTCCATGGAACGAAGATAAGCTTAACTCTATTTATATCAGCACAAAAAATAGACTAACTAAACTAAGAGAGTCTCTTAAAAATTATCATCTTAAATTACGGCAATCCCAGGGAACAGAAGTTGTAAAGGCGCGTATTACAAAAACCGTTATCCTTATGCGGAGGCTAAACGCATTTGATGACCGACTTGTTAAGTTTGTACAACAGGTAAGATCTAAAAGAAGAAGGCAGTCTGCCCAAAATACCATACACCCTACAAACGAAAAGGCTCAACAGCCAAGTCGTCGAGCAAAGCTAAGAAATTGGTTTAAAAACGTTACAGGCTGGTAATATCCAAGTCATCAATTCTATCTTGATGTCGTCCCCCATCGAACGGAGTTTCTATAAATGTTTTTACCATTTGCTCTGTTAAGTGCTCTGCAGAAAAACGAGCACCAATTACTAAAACATTTGCATTGTTATGTGCACGACCTAAGCGAGCAGTTTCTACATTATAACAAAGTGCAGCTCGGATACCTGGTACTTTATTAGCTGCCATTGCTTCGCCGTTCCCACTACCACCAAAAAAGATTCCTCTACCTTCTTTTTGTAAAACTTGTATAGCACCTTTGCGCATAATTTCTGGATACGCATCGCGCTCTTCTAACTCTGGTTTTACATCGAGTACGGTAAAGTTAGAATGGAACTCTGCTAGATAATCTTTTACCTGTTCTTTTAAATGATGGCCAGCATGGTCGGAGGCTAAAATAATTGTTTCTGTTAACATGTAACTATTATAACATATATCTTCAGGATGATTTAGGTTAAAAAGCTACTACTTTTAACAACAATCTCTGTAAATGGCTGTATTTATGCTATACTATAGTGATAATTTTTATTTTTATTCACCTTTCTTTTTAACATGGCTCCTGCAAAGAAAACCACAAAAACTAATACCGCTAAACGTAAACCGGCTACAAAAACGGTAGCTGCTAAACGTCGTACTACTGCAACGCGTAAAGCAACAACTGCTGCTAAGCGTACTACAAAAAAAGTTACCAAGGTTGCTCCTAAAAAAACAGTAACACGTGCTCGTAAAACTGTTGCTGCAAAAACTAGTACCGCTAAACGTACCGCTACTAAAAAAACAACTAGCGCTCGTAAAGCAACTCCTAAAAAAGTAAGTGCAAAACAAGTGGTTAAAAAAACGGTTCGTAATACAGCAAGGCCTAAAATAAACAATGCTGCTAGTACAACTATGACTCCTGAAATGCTTAAAAGCGGTTCAGGTAATATGTCTATTAATATTCCTGTGTTATTTTTGATCGGTGTTATTTTAATATTACTACTACTAGGTGGTTCTATGAGCTACGCCCTTAATGCATCTTTAATTTAATCTAATTTACCATTAATTTAAAAAGCATAAAGAATGTTGTCTTTATGCTTTTTTGATACTCTTTACTTATTAAACAATCCTTCTACTTCCATTGCTCGCCACAATACCATGGCTGCCTCTGCCCTGTTAATTGGTGATGTTGGTTCGAATGTTTTTTGTCCATCGATCTCTGTTCCATCGTGACCTTGCATAATACAGCTACTATTAACAATGTTAATATCTTCTATAAAAGTGGTTGCTGTGTTTACATCTCGATAGTTTAACGTTATACCATTTTCATTTTTTTCTATATTAAAACTAGATACAATTAACGACGCTACTTCTGCCCTGGTAATTTGATCCTCAAGCTCTGCAGCAGGTAGTTCGCTGAAAATAGAATCTCCATGTGTGTAAAGGCGCTCAAAGAACTCTGCTGACCAATGGGTACTGTCAGGTACTGCTATTTCTTGTTCTGATACGTTTTTTAAATTAGCAGCATTAACAACCATTTTTGTAAACTGAGCTTTAGTTAATGTATCTGCTGGCCCATACTCCCCCGTTGGCTGCTTTAACCGATCTTGGTACCCACTTATAATATTTGCTTTTACTAAAGTATCAATCACTACTGCATACCAATCATCTATGCCGACATCGTTAAAGACAACAGCTGTACCATTAATAATGGTCTCTAATTTATTGTTGTTAGCACGTAATGCTGTACTTGCTGGCTTTAGCTCACACACATTTTTATCTTCTGTTTCATCTAACGACTCTGATGAAGAGCTAGCAATATTAAATGTACCACGTCCGCCTCCGCCAGAGCTTCTAGTTGCACCACTCGTTCCTCCCAACTCAACAATTGGACAATCGGCAGTTGTAATTTCTATAAGGTCTGACGTCTCTACCAAGTCTTGATTACGTGTTTTTACAATGTACTCATAATTTGTTTGGCAGTCGATATTTGTATCTACTAATGTAAAGAGGTTGGGAGCCCAGCCAACACTAAAGCCCGTTGTTATATTTTCTGCATAATACTCTACCGTAGGTGGATTGCTGCCAGAACCCCAGGTTAAGGTAATAGTTTCTGTTGGTAACTCTGCACCTGTTAAAGCAGATGGTGGATCTGCTAACGTTCTAAAGGTTACAATATTTGAATTTGGAGAATATGTTTTTGTAAAACCATTTTGAATGTAGCTGCGAACTGTTCTTGATATTAAGGTATCTGGCCCAAGGCTTACTTCTGTCCAGTCGGTAGCATTTGGTACTGGTAAATCTTTTACGCTTGACCCTGACCCATTGAAAACTTCATACCCAGATTCATATGCTGAGCCATCGGTCCAAGACCAATCTATTGTACTTGATGTAATATTAGAACCTGTAAGCACTGGGGCAATAGGAGAAGTATACACTACTGGACTACTAGCAACACTTAAAGCTGTAAGATTAAATGGGTTAACTGGAGGATTGCTAGCAATAAATGCCTCTACCTTAAAATTGTACGTATGGTTTGCAGTACCACTGTTATATGTATAACTGCTAACGTCTGCAGCGGTAGTAGCATGCTGGATAAATGGCCCACCGTCCTCTGAAACATAAATATGGTAACCAGATTCATATAAAGCATTATCATTCCAGGTAACATTAATATTGTTATTTGCTACATAGCTTGCCGCTACATTTGTTGCCACAGCCGGCGTTGTATATACAGTTGCTGACGTTGCTGCTGTAGAAAATAGCTCAGCATTATTAAGCGTATCACCTATGTGCGCAACAATGGTGAACGTATAAGCACTGTTTGGACTAGTATCAACATAGTTATAAGCTGTGTCTCCAGCACTTGTAGTATTAACGCCTGATGTTAATTCTGTTTGCGCCCCACTGTTTTCAGCTACACTTATTCTAAATCCATCTTCGTAGGCACTTGTATCAACCCAACTAAGGTTAATGGCATTGTCATTAACATACGCTGCTGCAAAGCTACCAGGAGTTGATGGAGTAGTATATTCGTAAATAGAATACGTATACTCAGAATTTGTAGAACCATTATTAGCCCTCGTACGCCAACGATATGCGTTGTCTGTAACTAGCCCTGTGCCATCATCTACAATACTATCTGGTACATTCTGAACAGTAGTATCAGTTCCAACTACTTGGAATGTACCTGCGGCACAATTTGTAATTCCATTACAGCGATCGATATCAACCATATTTAATATTGAGCGGTCAGTATAGTTTGTTGTAAATTGCGTATCGCTATTATAAATACTAAACACATCTGCTGGCGCAGCTGGGTCGGTGTAATGTGTAAATGGATCTAATATATAAACTGAACAACCAGCATAATTACAAGTACTTACTCGGTACATGTAGGCAGCATTACTAACAGTTGTAAGATCATGAAGTGTAGTAGATGTACTGGTTCCTATAGATATAAATCCTCCAAAGCCTCCTCCGGTATCTACCTTACGTTGAACATCAAAGTAGTCCTCTATAATTGAAGTGTCTTGCCACGTCACAATAAAGGTGTCTGGAGTACCAGTTACTTTAGAAACAGAAATATTAGATGGATCTACCGGTGAGTCTAGCAGTGAGAATGAGGCAGGAGTCGAAAATGGACCCACTGCACCTACAGCATCAATAAAGGCAGTACGCCAATAATAAGAAGTAAGACCATCATCCATTGCTAATGGTAGCGTTGCAGTATTACCAATACTGCCGTACTCAATATTTACCGTTCGACTTCCCTCAGTTACCGTAGTAATTGCAGCGGCACCACTATCCCAGTGGGTAACACTTGTAAATGTTGGGTCTGTTGAAACTTGGATAATTACCTGACTAGCAGTATCGCCAGTATCGGGGTCATTATAAATAGCGGTAAAATATGGTAGCAATGATGCACTGCCGTACACTGGTACATTTTGTGGATTTACTGCTCCTGTTAACGCGCTGGTATGGTTAAAGTAAAGTTCAGTTGCTGCTAATGGGGCCACATTACGTGTTTGTGCTGTAATAGCATTCCAAAATGTAGCATTATCACTTAAATTATTATATCTTGTTAAAATTCTATCCCCGCTTTCGGCAGTGTGCTGAATTCTGGCTTCGTCTATCAGTCCTTCAAATAAAATGTTGTTCCTATTGGCATCGTATGAACTTGCCTCTGACCCATCACCAAAGAACCCATAACGCGTTGTGCCACGTCCAAGTGCAGTAGTGTGTTGATTAGCTGCAATATCCAGTACTCCATCAATGTAGATTTTTTTATCTGTTGGATCATTTTTATCAAATACGACAACGACATGGTGCCAATTGCCGTCGTTTACAGTTGCAACACTATTAAGGTCTCGAATATAGTCTGCACTATTAGATGTATCAAACGAAATAGTTCCTGCTTTACCAGCTGTGTTATGAAAATTGAGTCCAATTTCCCAGTGTTCAGAGCGGTCAAAGTCAAAAATGCCTGAGCGAGCAGTGTCGGTTGTATTAATCCAGAGTTCGGCTGTTAGCTCATTTAACGAATTACTTTGATTATAAAGCAAACCATTAATTGGTAGGTACGTGTCTGAAGTTCCATCGAGGCCTACTGCATTACCAAGTGCGCCAGGCTGCTGCGCTGTTACACCACCATTATACCCTGCATTAAACCCATTAATAGTAGAGTCGTTAAAACCACCTGGAAGTATTGAACCTGGAGCATTGTATTTATATGGCGGTGTATTCCCAACCCCGGTAACAATATCTGCACCAATGCCAGATTCCCAAAGTGTACCGCCCATTGTGCCTGCAGCTTGTTCTATAATAATATAACCTAATGTCTCTGCTGCTCTTGCTTGGTTTTGCGCCCCGGTGTGGCGACCAATATAGATAGCACTATTATTAGGTGGGCCAGTTTGTGTGCCATTTGATGTCCAGAATGTTTGCCAGCTTGCATCATTTGTCGTCATGACCTGCCCCATTACAACTGGAGTTGTGTAGGTATGGACTGGGCTAATTTGTAGCATTTGATTGTTATTCCAATTACCACTGCGGTTCACGCCTGTTACCGTGCCAGTGCCCGCTTCTAACGGTACACCCCCAGGCAAAAGATAGTCGCCAGCTTCTACTACCATGTAATACACATCATCTATTGAAGGAGCTACTAAGCCACCAGGGTTTTGCCGGTATACAGAAAACTGATTTGTTGATACGTTTTCCACTCTTGTTATAACAGGTGCCTGAGTTGCATTTGTCATTTTTGGCACGGTAAGCACAACTGGGTTTACGTACGTATTACGTAATGAAACTACCTGCGCAGCACTACCGACCAATGGTATAATGCCGGTTTCTCCAATAATGGTGGCTGTTTGGTCGTAAATATCTAACGAGTCAATGGAATCAAATACCCAGTAAGCTAACTGCTCATTAGTATGTTCACGTTCTGCGTCTGATATTTGATCTTCATCAACAGCCATATTAATTGTACTAGTAACGGGACTATCCCCATATAATACAGCCCAACTTCCATCGCCACCATCCATAGCTACCTGCCCTACCATTCCAACCTTGCTTCCGCTTGCTACAACTATGGCTTCTTGCATGTGCCAAACACCACGGTAATTCGACCATACACTAGGGCTATTAACTTCATTAGCGGTAGCATTGCCATAGTAGATATAAATATCAGTACCAGTTGTTGCATCTAGTGTTGGCATTAATACGTAAAGTTCACCTGTGTTTGCCGTGGTATCGATAGCAACAAGCTCCCGTAGTAACACTGTTGTTTCATCGGCAGCAGTTACCAAAATGTCCGAACCATCTGGTTTTACATTGCTCCAAAAATGTGGTGGTAAAATTGAAAGATCTACTAGTACTGGAATACTTGTTTCGTTTGCTGCTGTTACTACAGGATTTGAGGTAGCTTGTAACCGGTATTGCCAGTCGTTGCTGTACCAAGCTGCATGGGACACAAGCGGAATACATAATAATGTAAATATGTTTAGGGATAGAATAAGTTTTATTATTTTCATAAGGTATATGTCTAAAAAAGATGAATTGCAATGAGTATAAGACATCTTGTGCTGCCAAGAATTACACCATTGATCAATTTTTGTGTTCTGTCTAGAGAATTTTAAAATTGAATATAACAACTATGGTATCTTGGACTTAGTTATATCCCCCCCTTCATACGATGATGACCTGCAAACAAATTACCCAACACTGTATTAAAGCTATTTCTGTACTTGAGATCACACTTTTAAGTGTTGGATCTCTTTTATTAAGCATTCCACTTTACCCAAATGTGGAAACTGCTTATGCCATGCCAATACCAGGTTGTTTTGTAAGTACTGGAGCAGGCAATCCTACTATTACACCTCCTGGCCCCATAGAAGCCATGCGCGGGGAGGACTTTACATTCCAGGTAGCACTTACCAATGGAGGAAGCGCTGCAGGATACGCTCCTTATATTGATTTTATATTACCAGCAGATGTTACCGTTAATAGTGCAAGCTTTACCATTGGTGGCGTTTCGGTAAGCCCGGTTGCACCGAGCCCTTATACCGGTAGCGGTACGGTTACCCACCCTTATACTGGTTTAGATGTAGCTGTCCCAGAGGACCAAACATTTTATGTCTATAACTTTCCGTTTGGTAGCTTTGTGCCAGACCAACCGGCCGCCAGAATACAAATTAATGCAACCATGCCTGAAGAAACACCATACGTTAACTTAGCCACCCAAATGCAAGCAGGTTGTGGCTTTGGTTGGGGGGCAGACGAATTTAATAACCCAAGTACAGACCCAGCGCTTGTAGGCGCAAGTAATACCTACGATTGGATGCCTATTTTAATTATTCCAGAAAAGGAATTAATGACTATAGAAGGAGAGAATGAAACGGTGACAGGAGAAAACTGGCCTGTTACTTACCAATTAAATGCAGACATTGCCAGTGGTGCAACATTACCGCTGGTATTAACAGATGTACTGCCTCCAGAATTCCAACTTATTAGTATTGATAGTCAACTTGGTGATACGGGTGCCGGTTTTACCGTTACATTTACACCAACTATTGGGTCTGCCCAAACAAGCTCTAGTTTACCATTTACTCCTATTGGACCTTTTCCACCAGGTGGAACCGTAGAAATTAGCTATAATAGCGTTACTGGTAGCTCAGCAGAACTGGATGCACAGCTTGAATTTACTATTTATGTCCCAGAGTTTTATGAAGATGGTACAACACCAATTTTAGACCCAGTAACTGGTGTTGGTACTGTAGAAACAGATAATTTAGTTGATAATGATTATGACGCAAGTGCAATATTTGAAGGCACTACTTACCCAAGTACCTCACCAATTGAAACACTGGAAATTCTTGCAAATGCAACGCAAAAAAGCGTAGCAAATACCATAAATGCAGGACCTGCAGGCTATTCTCCTGGTGATATTTTAACCTATACTGTAGAATTTGAAATTTCTGACTACTTTGCGTTAGATGATATTAATATAGAAGACATTATGGGTGACGGATTAGAGTACGTTGCCGCTTCCGCCAGCGCAAGTGTGCAAGCTGATGGCGTCACTACAGCTGTAGCGTTTACTCCTGCCAATATTACCAATGAAGCAAATGCTGTCACAAGTCCGACGTTTGATTTTACTGGTCCAGACTGTGCCGGTTGTACGCAAGCTATTACCTATGACAACACTAGCAATGGTGACGCCATTGACCCACCTGCAGATGGAGAAACACATATTGCTTACGATATTTCGGAAGCCTTAATTGATGCAGGTTTAAGTGGAATACTAGAGGGAGGACTTATTGGCCCAACGACAGTGGGTGAGCCAACAAAATTAACACTAACGTATCAAGCAGAAATTTTAGATAGTTTTTTTGGTAACCCTGCTGTTGACCCTAGTGTAGATGCCTACGACACCTTAAGTAACGAGGTTAGTATCTTTGGTGATGTTGCCAGCGGACCTACGCCTGGTACACAAATTTCTGAGACAAGTGAAACAACTATTCGTATAGTAGCAACAGAATTTGGTAAATCTATTGGTGCGATGCAACTTAATAGTGGTGTAGATGCGGCACCGTTTGGTAACCCTGATCCACAAACTATTGCTGCCGGTAACGTTGTTGTATTTTCCCTTCTTTTAGATATTCCATCGGGTGATGCAGACACCTTAGTGATTGAAGATTTTTTACCACTACCAGTATTTGATGCCAGTGCCTTTAGTTTAGTATTTGATAATACTATTTATAACCCAACTGACGGATCTGGATCTTCTATTCCAGCTCCTAATACCGTTGCATATGGTTCTAGTTCTACCGGTTTTACCATGGCTTTACCTACGCCTACTATTACTACTAATGCCACTACAAACTCTGTTACCTTAACGTATGCATCTGGTAGTACATTCCAAGAGGATCCATCTGATGGGTCTATTATTGAAATTTTACTTGCAGCAGAAGTTACCGGTAACCCATTTGGGGATGGCTTAGGTATTATTAACCAAGCCACCTACGATGTAGGAAATAGTGATAACCAAACATTTGGTGGTACAGAAATTGTACCTTTTGTAGCTGGAGCTCCAGAAGCTGACCTTTATAAATGTGTCGTAGCTAGTGACAGCACAGATCCGGATGTTGTAAGCACACCAGATATTAGTAGCTATCTAACTTTTAATAATCCGCCTTCTGCTACGCCTATTGCTACCCATTCTATTAGCACAGAGGAAATTGATAATACTACTACTGGCCTTAACAACTGTGTGTTTGAAAGCGTAGATGCTGGTGATAGAGTTACGTTTATGATTGTGCTGGAAAACGAAGGTTCTGCTCCGGCATATGATTTAAATATTGAAGATACACTCCCTGTAGGATTTAACACACCAAGTAGTGCTGCTGATTTAAACTTGCGAGCATGGCAACAGGATGGTGCCACATTAACAGAAATTACTGGCGTCACTGAGCTTTCTGGTGGCCTATTTGGATTCCCGCTTAACGGTGGTACTGGTGCTGGTGGTAATACTACTATTGCTTATGATGGTCCATTAGTACCGTTTGATAATATTGCAGGTGGTGCCAACCCGGAGGATCAATACGACACCGGCAATGGACTTACTAACGAAGGTGAAAACATCATTATGTTTACTTACGAACTCGTTGTGGCGCAATCTGCAGAAGCAGGTGGTACTTATAGTAATAGCGCTGTCCTTAATAGCTTTTCTTCCACTATTGGCGGACCAAACTTTGTTGGTGAGCCTGCAGTGTATGAATCTAGTGCTAGTATTCTTATTGATGGTGCATCTATGGTTAAACTTGATTCTGAACACCCAGATGGTGTTGCGAGTACGACTCCAAATAATTATACCGTAGGAGAAAAAATTAGATACGAGCTAGCCATTACTATGCCGGAAGGTACAACCACAGGCGTTACGATTGTTGATAATATTCCAAATGGCCTCGCTTACTTTGGTGGAAGTGGAGTTGTTCTTGATACTACCTGTGATGGAGGCGGAACAGCGTTTAATGGAATAGTTCCGACACCTAGTATTGTTCCGGCTGGTGCTGGCCTGGCTAGCCAAGGCGCTGATGTTACCATTACGTTCCCATCTGCCATCACGACAGCTAATGATAACGACGTATTAACTGATACGTTTTGTCTTTATTACGATGTTGTTGTATTAAACACTGCTGGCAACGTTGGTGCTACCCGTACAAACAGTGCGGTGTTAAGTTATAGCGGTACCACATTACCAGCAGTAAATATACCTATTGATGTTGTTGGCCCAGATTTAACAGTAACAAAAGCTGTATCACCTAGTGGCTCTGCCGAAGCGGGTGACACCTTAACGTATACCATTACCATTGCCCATAGCGGAACTAGTAGTGCTGATGCTTACGACATTAATGTGTCTGACCTTATTTCTAACAAACTTATTGTTAATGACACCTTTGCTTCTGACGGACGCGATAATGATGGTGATACTGTAGCAGATAGTGGTGACGCCGAAGAAACAGCTGGTGGGTTCTTTGTAAATGGTGGAGGTGGTGTGGGTGGAACATTTACCTGGAATAATACTACTACCAATAATCCCCTGTTTAACCATTTGCCTATTGGATCAGACATTACATTACAATTTGAGGTAACAGTTGGAGACAATGTAAGCCCAACTGAAGTTATTGGAAACGACGCCAGTATTACTTATGACTCGCTACCTGGGGATCCAGATGCTGGACTCCCAGAAGCTGAAGGTTCTGGAACAGGCAGTACTTCTACAACCATTTTAAATATTACTGCCGGTAAGGCAACCTCTGGTAGTACACTACCTAATACTGGTAGCGCCCAGCACACTGCTGGCCTGCTAGATATTGCGATTGGCGAACAGGTATTTTACGACATTACCCTGGCAGTTCCAGAAAGCGAATTAACAAACCTTGTGATTGTTGATAGCTTACCTAACTTTATGCGTGCTGATAGCGCTATTATCGTGCAAAATGACATTGGGTCTACAGGAAGTATTATTTTAAGCGACGCGCAAAATGGTGATAGCATTAATGATACTTATACCATAACATTCCCTACTGTTAACAACCCTCCAGATGCTGATATAGAATTTATTGTGGTAAGAGTGTTTGCCACATTGCTTGATAATGCAGGCAACAGCAATGGCCAAGTTAAAACAAACCAAATTACGGTAGACTGGAATGAAAACAATGGGTCTGCACTTACAGATTCTGTTGGTATTGATGTAGTAGAACCAGACTTAGTGATTACAAAAACAATGAGTCCTAGCCCTATTGATGCTGGAGACCAAGTACTTATCACCATAAATGTAGACCATAGTACTGCCTCTACAATGGATGCATTTGACATGGTTGTCACTGATACCATTCCTACAGCATTTACTGCTGTTACAACATTCTCTTCTGATGGACTTGATAATGATGGTGATGGACTTATTGACGGAGCAGATGTAGATGAAATTAATGGACCAAATATTTTCTTTACTGCGCCAAACCAATACACCTTTACTGGTGCAATATTAACATTGGCAAATGATATTACATACCAATTTTATGCAACCGTTAATGCTAATGCCTACCCTCAACAGGTCATTGCTAATACCGGCTCACTCGCTTACGACAGTGCTCCTGGTAATAATCCAGATGAAGCAGATTACACTGATGAAGATAATGACAGTGTTACAGTGCGTGATATTAACTTTACAAAGTCTATTTTTTCTACCTCTAATGTAGATACCGGAACAAGCCAACTTACTGCACTTACTGATGTTTTAATTGGTGAAACAGTTACGTATCATTTAACCCTAGAAATTCCTGAAACAGAAATCCAAAACCTTGTTGTTACCGATGTATTACCTCCAATGCTTGAGGCTATTTCTGGCTCAGTGATTCAAGATGATACGGGTGACATTAGTAGCCCAGGTATTACCTTTACAGATGTTACACCGGCTGATGGAGTAAACGAAACAACGACATTTAACTTAGGTGCTGTTGATAATGCCTCTGGCAGTGGGCCGGCAACTGTTATTTTAGCTGTGCAGGCACTAGTGGTTGATAATGCTGTAAATGATAATGCAGACATTAAAACGAACACTGCAACACTAACCCACAGCGGACAGGTGGTACCATTAATGGATAGTGCTTCTGTAGAAGTGGTAGAACCAAACCTTACCATTGTTAAGTCTGTAACGCCTGACCCAGCAGAAGGTGATGGTGGTGACCCATTTACCTTTACCGTTACCGTGCAAAATATTGGTACTGGTCCAGCGTATGACCTTGAAATTACAGATACTCTTAATGCACAATTTAACCTTACTACTCCACTTGATGCAGATGGCCTTGATAACGATGGAGATGGAATTGATAGTAATTCTGGAGAAACCACTGCAGCATTCTATAATGCAGGTGGTAACAATTTTACCTGGAACAATACCACTACTGGCTTGCCTAATTATAATACTTTAATGCCTGGTGCTGGATTTAGCGTTACCTATAACGTTACACTAGATAACTCTGTAAGTTTTGGTGATGTTTTAGAAAATACTGCAGATCTAAATTATGATGCTACTCCAGGCGCTGGTGGACGTACTGGTACTGGTTCGGACATGGAATCTGTCGCCGTTAACACAACTGGTTCTTTACTAAAAACATTAACCGGTAGTAATTCTAGCCCAAGTATTGGGGACACCCTTACCTACCAAGTAACTATTGAAATGCCAGAAGGAACTAATAATCCATTTACACTAACAGACAGCCTACCGGCTGGACTTGTTTACATTCCAGGCACCGCTGCTGTTACGAGTAATAAAGCAACATTAACTTGGTCTGGCACTCCAGAGGCACCAGTAGAAACACCGTCTTCTGCCACCATTGGTGCAGGCGTTGCCCAAGTGTTAACATTTGGTTTTGGAACTGGTACTAATCTTGATGTTGCTAACGCCAGTGCAGACCTTATTACACTTACGTACGACGTATTAGTAATGAATACCACAGATAATAATCTAGGAAATACTAAGATAAATAGTGCTACCTTAAATTACGGTGCAGGTGGAACAGCTGGACCTGCCAGCTCACCGGTTGTTACTATTGCTGAACCTGTCATTAACATTACTAAGACAACAAGTTACAGCTCTGGTAGTAATTTGACGTATGTTATGAGCATTGTAAATAGTGGTACTGCTACTGGTTACGACCTTAGTATTAACGATATTATTCCAGATGGACTAACGTACGCTAATGGTTACACCCTTCTAACCGGGGCAACATTACCAACATTAACCGAAGGTACAAGTGGTTCTAATACACTACTAACGTTTGAGCTAAGCGAGCTTGGACCAAGCCAGGTTACGACATGGAGTTTTGACCTAACAATTGATACTGATGTTATTCCTGCAACCGTTATTACTAACACTGGTTCACTTACATATAGCTCTCAAGATGGTAACCCAGGAGAAGGGATCCTTGGTAACAGCAATAGTGACGAACGTGATGGTAGCGAAGATGCAGGAAGTGATGACCATAACGATGATGGCAGTGTAGCTATTGCTGTTGTTCGTCCCCTGCTTGATGTAACAAAAACAGTAGTAGACCTTACTAGTAACAGTGGTGCAGAAATTAATGACTTACTAGAGTACACAATTGTTCTTACCAACTTAGGTAATGGTGTTGGAACTGAAATTGATTTACTGGATAACGTACCCGCTAACCTTACTGGATTTACTATTACAGAGTTCCCTGCTTCTGGTACGGATTTCTCTACTGCAACCGGTGGTACAAATGAAACGGGTATTATTGATTTTAGAAATATTACATTAGATGCAAATGGTGGCCTGGTTGATACTATTACTATTAAATACCAAGCACAGATTGCGAAGTCTCTTGTTCCTGGAACGTTAATTGATAATGAAGTAACCGTAACGCCACCGACCGAAGGCGGTCCTGGCGATAGTGATGACACAAGCCTAACGGTAATTGCACCCGTCTTAAACCTTGAAAAATTTGCTGATAAAGAAGATGCTAAAATTGGTGAAGTTGTAACGTATACCCTTATTCTTACCAATACTGGAACTTCGGTTTCTACAAATACTGTAGTCCAAGACCCTATTTTGCCGTACATGACTTATGTGCCAAATTCACTAACGTTAAGTGGAGTATCGCAAACTGATATTCAATTTGATGATATTGGCCACTATGATGCTACCGGTAGCTTAGTTGTCTTTAACTGGCCTAGTTTCCCTGTTGGCTTTAGTGGTGGTGTTATGACTTTCCAAGTAACACTGGATGCTAATACTCCAAATGGTACCGTCTTTACTAATACTGCTGCTGTAACAGACGACCAAGGAAGTTTTGATAATGCTTCCACTGATGTAGATGGACCTGAAGATGTTATACTTGGACCAAGTGGTGGTAGCGGAACTGGTGGAGGTGGAAGTAGCGGAGGCTCATCTGGTGGGGGTGGTAGAAGTATTGTTAGTAGTAGTTCTTCGAATTCTAGTAGTAGCTCTAGTAGTTCATCTAGTAGCACGCCTGTTGTTAGCGACGCTTATAATGAGCAACAATTAGAACGTTTTAAAGACAACTGGTCTCAAACAGACGTATTACCAAAGACTGGCTTTGTACCAGATTGGCTTCGTTCTAATTATGACGCCTTTAGCATCTTCCCAGATGTTAATGCCAATGACACTTACTACGAAGGGTTGGTATTTGGACTACGGCAAGAAATTTTCTCTGGATACCCTGATGGAACCATGCGCCCTGAGAATACAATTATTAGAGCAGAGATGGCAAAAGTTATTGCGGTTGCTATGGAGCACTTATTAAAACGTGGCCTTAGCGCTCCTAGCTTTAGTGATGTTGAAAAAGAGCAATGGTATTATGACTATGTAACATCACTTGCGGATAGCGGATTTATTAATGGATACCCCGATAAAACATATCGCCCAGCTAACGAAGTAAGCTTAGGCGAGGTAGCAGCATTAATTGCTAAAGGCTTTGAACTAAGTGGTAATGCTCCAGGAGATGACTGGAAAACGTACTACTGGGACGTGCTAAACAACGCTAATTTGATTCCAAAAAGCCTCCAGAATGCTAACTTAGATAAGAATGCTACTCGTGGTGAGGTGGCAGAAATTATCCGTAGAGCGGCCATTATGAAAGATATGAGCGTTAGCGCTTATCCTGGCTCTGTTTCATTTAGCATTCCAGCTTATGGAGTAAGCGCCGAAGCGACATCATCACTCGTTTCCGATAGCTCTGTTTGGGTAGATGATTTAACGAATGCTGGCATTGCACGGTATTGGGATGATAAAAATCAACGTTTAGTACTTTGGGGCCATAGTAGTGTATGGCCTGGTGATCCTAAAGGACCAATACTACAAGCTGTACGCGATGAACCAATGGCGCTTGGAGAAATTGTTGTATATGATGGCGTGTTCTACGAAGCGATTTCACACGAAAGTGGTATTGATGAATATTATGTGGAAGCCATTGATTTTAGTGATAGTGATGTAGATTTAGTATTATTTACCTGCGATAAAGATATTCAATATCGTAATATTGTAAAAATGAAACGAGTGGAATAAATTAAGCATACACTCCATTATTCATCTTATAAAAAAGCATCTAAAGATGCTTTTTTATTGTTCTACTTTGCCACGGTACCGAAAAACTAATCGTAATAATTTACGAACCTTATTTGAAAATAATGATTTTGCTAAATGGCTCCCTGGCGCCCATTTAGAAATCTCACCAAACGTAGGATAAATAAACGTACTACGAGCAATTTTACTTAAAGAAATATTTTGTGCCATGGCCAATTGCCATTCGCGAATCATTTCTCCAGCACGTGGATTTATAATTTGGCATCCTAAAATTTTACCTTTCTTATCAAGCAGTATTTTAATAAAACCGCTCGTGGCAGATTCTGTTAGTGCACGGTCTTGCGCCTTAAATGTAGATTTTATAACTGTATGCTTTATCTTATTTTTTTTGGCTGTTTTTTCATTAAGACCAATGCTAGCTAGTTCTGGCTCTGTAAATAACGTCCAGCCAATAGAGCTATAATTTGCTTTGCTGGGGACATGCAATATTTCATTACTTAGCACAATGCCTGCCTCGTAATTAGCAGCATGGGTAAACTGTGCCTTACCGTTAACGTCTCCAATAGCTAAAATATGTTTTTTATTAGTACGCATTTTAGCATTAACAGCAATAACTCTATCGTACTTTACTCCGGCAGCTTCTAAGTTTAATTCTACATTAGCCTTACGGCCAGTAGCTACTAACACCGCCGAGAAGTTTTGTTCTTTTTTAGTACCGTCTTGTTTATACATAAGCGTAATACCACTACTTGATTTTTTTATTTCACTAAACTCAATACCTCTTAACAATTCCACTCCATCATCTAGTAATGATTGCTCTATTACTTCTGCTACGTCTTTATCTTCTGTCGTTAAAATATTATGCTCACGAATACCAATAGTAACCTTGGTACCAAGGCGCTGCATTGCTTGCCCCATTTCAATACCAATAACTCCCCCGCCAATAATAAGTAAGCTTTCTGGTTGGTTTGGTAATGTAAAAATAGTTTCGTTTGTAATGTACGGCACAGTATCTAAACCTTTAATAGGTACAATATTAGGCCTAGAGCCCGTAGCAATAACAATTTTTTTACCAGAAAATTTTAATGAATGACCTGGCATTAAAAACTCTGGCTGCTGTAACTGCTGCAAGTCTTCAGTTAGCTGCACGCTTACACTGTGGTCATTTACAAATTGTGCTTCCCCAAAAATAACGTCACAGCCATACTCTCTAAAGCGGTCTGGGTTATCATGGTGCTGAATAACGTCCTGCACTCCCTGAATGCGACTTTGTACTTTTAGCCAATCTGTTTTTGGGCTTGCTGAACGTATACCAAAATCATCTGATTTTTTTACTACATTGGCTACCTTTGCAGATTTTAAAAGTGACTTACTGGGTACACAACCGTAATGTAAACAGTCCCCTCCTAATTGTTCTTTAGATAGTAGTAATACTTTTACACCAAGCTGACTAGCGCCTGAAGCCAGACTTAAACCAGCTGAACCTCCGCCAATGATGATAAGGTCATATTCGTATTTAGACATAAAATGATGGTAATGAATTAATGCTAAAGTTCTAGAGGTTATAAGGTTTAAAGATTTAGGACTTCTAGGCCTCATAACCTTACTACCTCTAGACCTGTTCTTGATTTACTGTAGAAAATTCCGCTAATTTACTATTTCGCTTTTTAAGATAACGACTTAGAACAATACTAGATATAAAAAGGATAATTGATGCTGCTAATGTTACTCCAAATTTTCCTTCGTTCACACCTGTTGCAGCACCGGCGGCGGCGCCAAATAATACAAATGTCATTGATCCAGGTAGAATACCAATCAATGTTGCAAGAGCGTATTGTGACCATTTAATACGCGTTGTACCTGCAAGGTAATTTGTAAAATCAAATGGAAAATAAAGCAATCTTGTTAATAATATAGTTATAAAACCATCATTTTCCATACCTGAAATTAATGCATGAAACCTACCAGAACGATAACGCTCTAGTACATCTTGACCAAAATATCTTCCAATAATAAAGGCAACATTTGCACTAAGATTTGCACCTATAATTGTATAAATAATTCCAGTCCATGGGCCAAACAATAAGCCTGCTGCTGCTGTCAGTAGCGTTGCTGGGAAAAAGACAACTGGCCTAATGGTATAGATAAAAATATAAAGCAGAGGACCCCAAAACCCAAACCTGTTTACATAATCCTGAATGAGCTTAGGGTAATGCTGAAGGGGTATTTCTAGTGCTGAAAAAGTCCATATGGCTAGCGCAATAAGTGCCAGCCATATGCAAAATAATGATAATTTTAAAGGACTTTTTTTTGCCATTTAACTAAGAGTAAGCTCTACAAGCTCTTCCATAGAAGATGCTCCAGTGTGACGCTTGTGTTCCTCGCCATCTTTTACAACAAGGAATGTTGGAATGCTCATTACACCAAAGCGTCCTGCAATGTCTGGTACTTCATCTACGTTAAGCTTAACAACGGTAGCTTTATCTGCAAGTTCAGCATTAACATTATCTATAACGGGCATCATTGCCTGGCAAGGCCCACACCAGTCGGCGTAAAAGTCTACAAGCACAGGACTTGAGTCTTTAATAAGGGTATCGAACTGTTCGACAGAAGTAATAGCGGTTACATTAGACATAATAAAAAAATAAGAAATAATTAATATGTTATTAGTATAACTGATGAAATACTGTTGAGCGAGAGAGCGGTGTAGGCTGAACTACATAAGAGGGGAAAAGGGGGAAAGTATAAAAAACCTTCGGACACATTCAGCCTTTCAGTACACTTGAAAGATATGTCGTTTTAAACTTACTGAGCCATTTTTTTCCTACCTTACTCCGGCCACGCCACTAAGTCCGGATTATGGTTTGCCCAGCTAAACCACATTGCATGGTAAAAAGGATACTGATTATTATCTTCGTCCATAATATCAATGGTACCATCGTCTTTTACTGTCGCTGTTACAGTTTTACCGCCGACAGTAATTACTGCCTGTTTGTCGCTTACTAATTGAGATCTTTGAAAACCAATACTAACACCATTGACTGTTGTTGCTACAAAAATTTCTTTAGGATGAAAACGATCGTTGAGCTCATTTACTGGAAAAATAAAGTCTGTGTCTTCTTCGTATGTACCATAAGGACTATTGCCATATGGGCGTGTAAATTGTTTAGGAGTAGATAGTATTTTTATATCATTACCGATAGTTTTTACTTTACCAAATGTTAGTAGTTGTGAACTTAATATAGCCAATTTTTGATTGTTGTAATTTCCAACGACAGACTTACCTTCTATTTGCGACCAAAGTGACTCCGTTTGGCGATCGTACATTAATAAATTGCTTTGCCACAGTAATCCTGACACCCCAAAGGACAACTGTTCACCATCTACGCGACGGTCGAATACAATTGCTGATCCACATAGTGGGCAAAATGTTACTGCTATCGGAACTCCTCCTACTTCGTCGTTAATTATCTCATGCCAGTATAAAACATCATAGGTGTAAAATCGTTTATCACCATTAATATCTATATAAATACCTCTAGAATCATCTGTTAAAAAATCTACATTATCTATAGAAATAAATTTTGGATTATCAATTGCTGGAATACCATCTTTACCTGGGCCGCCACTTAAAATTTCGTTAAAAGGAATGGAAATCTTGCTGGTATTTGTTCGCAGCCCAAAACTGGCTAGCTGGGCAGCGTTATTATCAGCTATAGCAGGAGTGTTGGCTGGGCTACTTTCTGGCTGCTGCTGAATGCCACTTGAAGTGCAGCCTGTAAGTAATATTACAAGTAGTAAAGGTGATGTAAGTGTAAAAAGTAATTTCATAACTGTAGCATACCTTACCGATGTCAATTGCAAAGTGAACTAGGTAGCATATACTACGATTGTAATTTTCCTCCTTTTATTATGGCTTCTCCAGAACAGAAATTTTGGTACCTTAAAAACTATAATTGCTTTTCTACTATTACTGACGAACAGATTGCAGAAATTGCACAGTCGGCTGATATGACTGAATACCATGAATCAACGATTGTCTATAACCCAAAAACACTAGGGGGTAATATTTATGTGGTAAAGCGTGGTGAGGTTAATTTATTTCATGAAAAACAAGGTAAAAAATATGTATTTGATACCCTTGGTAAAGGTTCTATGTTTGGTGATATTTCGCACGAAACAATGCCGCTTGGACACTTTGCTGAAGGCGCTGCTGGTACAATGGTTTGCACCTTTACCACCGAAGATTTTTTAAAGATTGTTGCAAAATATCCAGCCGTTATGATGTGTACACTACAAGACATGAGTTCACGCATTCGTGAGTACCAAGATGAGGTAGGTGCACAACAAGGTACCGCCAAGGAACTTATTTTACATGAACTACAACGACTCCATACTAAAAAACAAAAGAGCTTTCTAGGCCTGTTTGAGGTTCCTTTGCGTGTTACTCACCAGAAACTAGCAGACCTTACGGGTCTTAACCGTGTAACCATCACACGAACGCTTAAAGAACTTAAGAAAGATGGCCTTATTAGTGTTGATAGCGGCAGTGGTGTTATTGATCTTATGTAGCACTATGCCACCTACAAGTTTAATCAATTAGTTGTAATTTAAAACACAAAGCGTAGAATATAATTTATGACTACACTACTTTACCTACACGATACATATTTATTTACAGCAGGTGCAACTGTTGTTTCTATAGAGGAAACTGAAAAAGGCACTGCACTGCTTTTAAATCAAACCATTTTTTACCCACAAGGTGGTGGACAACCAGCTGATCAAGGAGTTATTAAGTGTGGAGACATTCAATTTAACGTTACCGATGTTCGCCTTAGCCCAGAAGGTATTGTGTACCACTATGGAACATTTAATTCTATACCATTTAATACTGGTGAGAATGTAGAGCTAGAGATTAACCAAGAACGACGTTTGCTTAACGCACGTGTGCATACCGGTGGACATTTAATTGATGTAGCAGTTAATAAGGCTGGTATTACTGGTATTACACCTACAAAAGGTTACCACTTTACTGAGGGGCCCTACGTTGAGTACGAAGGCGTGTTAGAAGACGCTGCTGGTTGGATGGATCGTGTCGCTATAGCAGCAAATGAAGTTGTTACCGAGGATGTTGAAATTATTGCAGAGGATGTATCACCTGAAGATGCTGTTACACGTGGCATATGGGCGCCGCAAGGTAAGTCGGCACGGTTCGTGTACTTTAAAGGCTATGAAGACCAAGGATGTGGCTGTGGTGGCACACACGTAGCTCGTAGTGGTGAAGTCGGCAGTATTACCATTCGCAGTGTTAAGTCTAAAAAAGGTAAAACTAAAGTGGCATATACTGTAGGATTATAAATTATTTGAATAAACTTTTCAGGCTCTATTAAAAAGGTTCAAATATTTTATATCTGAACCTTTTTAAATTCTAAATTTATTGACCAGCAATAATCAGTATTAATCGAGAAATGATTGCCGCACCTTCTGCGCGTAATAATGATGAGCTTGAGCGTACCGTTCTTTGTCCGTTATTATTTTCTGAGTCGTCATCACCAAGGATAACACATTGATCACGTAGGGTATTAAAGTTTGTCGTTACTGTTAAGTCTGGCTGAATGTCAGAGAAGTAACTAAAACTATTGTCTACTGCGTCAAACTTCATAATATCCATAATAAGCTGAGCAACTTCCATTCTTGAAACTGGCTGATGAATAGTTGTAGCATTATAAGAAGCTGCTAACTGAGACCCGGCTGTAATAGCGCCATCTTGGAATGGTACATACCACAACTGTGGTGAGGTTTCTGCTACTACTTCTATATCTGCTACGGCAACAATCATCTTAAGGAAGTGAGCTCTTGTCATTACCGTACCTGGTCTAAATGTTCCATCAAGAGAGCCATCATCATTACGGAAGCCATTCAATGCTGTTTCTTCTGTACCATGCGCAATGGCTGCCATAAACCAATCTGGTTGCGATACATCGTTATAGAAAATGTCTTTATTATTCATTGTAAGCTGCAATGTATTTTGCTCTGTAAACTGACGAGAGCCAACTGGAGGTTTAAATGTATCAAGACATTGATTAATATTATTACTTGGTGCTACAACATTTTCTGGCGCAGTTGGACGACCTCCACCACCAGACGAACCACCACTAGATGCACCTGCTGTACTACCACCAACCGTAACAACAGATGATACTGCTGGACCTGATGGATCTAGAATACGAGCGTTAGAAACGGTATCTTCGTCGTCTCCATTATTATCTTGAAGGCCAAGGTTAACAGTTGTTACGGCTGTGCCACCAATATTGGCAGTACTGTAAGTTACCGTGCCAATAAAGTCTGTGTATACACCAGTGTTACGGTTAATCTTACGCCATGTCCAATCAGCAGTATCATATACTTGATCTAAGTAGAATGTAACATCCGTTACTTGATCAAACCTTGTACAGTATAGTTCGAAATCAAAGAGTCCAATTGGATAATTAAATGCTGATTCTTGAGCAACTTGGCTTGATTCAGAGCCAATGTCATAACCATCAATCACCTGACAGTTACCACCAGTTACCTCTAGAGTGGTAGGTTGGCTTGTTACAGGATTACTAATAGTTATTACAGCTGGCTGTTGACTATCTGGAATGCCATCATTGTTTCCATCGCCACCATTTGGTGCTACCGCTTCTTCTGTATCGTCAACCCCGTCACCATCACCATCGCCGATATTAGCAGTTACCGGTGTTGGAGCACTGGTATTACCAGCGCCATCATTTGCTACTACATTTACCGTCTGGCCATTGGTTAAGTCTGGGCTTACATCACAAGAGAATTCTCCGGCGCCATCAGCAACTGTAGTGCAAAGAATATTACCAGTGGCTGGATCTATTACTTGGATAATTTCATTTGGACCTGCGGTGCCTGAAACAGTCATACCTAATGTTGGATTCACTACTGGAGGTTCTACGTGGTCAGTTGAATCAATAACCGTAACCATTGTTGCAGGCGACTCATTACTTGTGCTTGGGTCTGTTGTTGTAACGTCTAGTGTGTCACCAGGATTTGGTGCAGGTACTACAGGACTACAACTAAAGGTGCCATTTGGTAATACTGATGTTTGACATAGCACCACACCACCTGGGTTACTATAAACGGTTATAACATCGCCTGGGTTACCCGTACCAGTTACTGGGTCACCAGTTGTTGGGTTTACAACTGGAGGTGCTGGAATAGCATCTGTAGGGTCGTCGATAACTGTTACTGTTGGATCACTGGTATTACCAGCTGGATCTGTTGTGGTTACAGTTACGGTTGTTGGTGCTGTTAGTGGTAGTGATGTTGTGGTTACACAAGACCAGTTACCAGCAGCGTCTGCTACTACGGGGGTAATATCGCAAGTGAGTGGTGAGACGTTAACAGTAGAACCTGGTTCTGCGGTACCAGTTACAGGGTCGGTTGTAGTAGTAATTGGATTAACCGTTGGAGGAGTTGGTGCGGACTGGTCAACGGTTAGCACTGCTGGAGCTGATGTTCCATTGGTTGTGGTTTGGATGACGTTTAATGTCTGACCATCAGTTGGTGCAGGGCTTACTGGACTACATGAGAAGACTCCAGTGGTAGGATGTGCAGTTGTTGTACAAACTGTATTACTAGTGGCAGGATCAATAATAGTAATTGTAGCACCTGGATTTGCAGTACCTGTTACAGGGTCACCATCTGTTGGGTTTACGGTTGGAGGTGTTGGTGCACCAGTAGCTGCATCGGTTACGGCTGTGGTTGTTGCGGGACTGGTTGCATTTGGAGCAAGGGTTGCTGTGGCAGAAACTGTGCTGCCATCTGTTAGTGGAGCACTGGTTGTGATATTACATGTCCAGTTACCAAGAGCATCTGCAATGACTGGGGCGTTATCACATGTTGGATTAACGCTAATTGTTGCACCAGGCTGAGCAGTACCGGTTACTTCTGTATCGTTATCATCTACTGGGTTAATGGTTGGTGCATTTGTTGTACTAGCATCAGTAACTACTGTTGTGGTTGGATCACTGGTATTACCAGCTGGATCTGTTGTGGTTACAGTTACGGTTGTTGGTGCTGTTAGTGGTAGTGATGTTGTGGTTACACAAGACCAGTTACCAGCAGCGTCTGCTACTACGGGGGTAATATCGCAAGTGAGTGGTGAGACGTTAACAGTAGAACCTGGTTCTGCGGTACCAGTTACAGGGTCGGTTGTAGTAGTAATTGGATTAACCGTTGGAGGAGTTGGGGCCACTGAATCAAATAGATTTACTGTTACACTGTTGTCGATTGAGGTAGAAGCCGTATTGCTATTGCCTACAATATCTGTAACAACACTGCTTGCCAGTGTTGGTACAACTGTTCCGTCTGTTGTTGCTGTCGCAGTAATTTCGTATGCTGTTTGATCATTTGGTGAAACCTCATCTACTGAAGTACATGTAGCCGTAGCCGTACCTCCAATAGTCACATCTCCACATATAAACGAGTCATTAAGAATCGGTTCTGAGAAGACAGCGGTAAATTTAACAATCTCCGTTGCTGTTTCTGGATCAGTTTGCCCATTGGCTTGCTCTATTGTTATCGTTGGTTGAGAAGTATCTGCGACTGCAATAGCAAAGTAATCACCATGGTTAAAGTCTACTCCTAAAAATTTAACTTTATTATTGGCATAGGTGTACCCCGTAGTTGCTATATCAGAACCTGGATACACTGTTGCGTTAGTAAAGTCACCATCATCGGTATCAATTAAAAGAGCGTATTTATCAATCCCTTGATCGGTTAACCCGAGTGCGGTCAAATCAAACTCGGCATCTACCGTGCCTAAATCACCGTCCTCATCTACTCGCCAAGCTCTGCCTTGCCGGGCATCGTAACCAACTGGCACTTGTGTTGATGGTGTACCCACCGCGCCTCCATCATTACCAAAGGTCAGGGTTTCGTTCAGCACGTCATTACTACTCGGGTTATCAATAAATAACTCGGCCGAATACATACTATTAATTTGGTTATTACCTCCACAGTCAGATGGCAAAATTCCAATCCCATTAATATTATCTATGTGTGGGGCTCCGTGGTTATAAGCATCGGCGATGCCTCCAAAATCTCGTCCGTATTTATCACCTAAATATGTATTTATTTGCTCAATTTCACAGTTATCAAGCGCTCGATTATACAGTAAAACTTCTGCAATTTGACCATCAAACGGTCCCCCGTCGCCATCCCAACCAACATGGAA
Source organism: uncultured Candidatus Peribacteria bacterium (assembly GCA_964434585.1). GTDB lineage: Bacteria > Patescibacteriota > Gracilibacteria > Peribacterales > Peribacteraceae > CAYSVN01. The sequence continues at coordinate 31,562 of CAYSVN010000003.1, forward strand.
ATCAATACTTGAAGAAGAATTAAACTCTGTAAAGGTTTGAACTAAATCTCCATTAAAGTACACCTCTGATGCGTCGGTGATGCCAACACCGGCAAACTTAGAGGTCAACAAGTAAACCTCATCAATCGCCCCAGCGTCAGTCACTAAAGTAGCTCCATTTACGCCTCCTACAACCCCATCATCCACTCCATCAGCTCCTAAAGAATTGGCACCCCAAAAGCTGTAAAAAAATCTATCCCAGGTGCCATCATCATTCCCCCACACCGATTGTCCAGCCCCAAATGTTGAAGTTGTTTTTGGCTTGTAAACGGTAAAAACAGTTGACTCAGGCATGGCTGCCGGATCGGTATCCATACCACTTATTTCATAAACTGATCCCTGACCAGCACTGACACCATTAAATTTTAATACGGGGCGTCCGTTAATTAACTCGGCTGGATCGGTTTCAAATATAGCGGCGTTTTGACCGGCCTTTTGAGTCGCATCTTCTGGTCCCGCTTTGTTTACCCAGGTGGCAACTCCTTCACCATCAGCCGGTTGATTAGCATCATTGCCATCGCCATCAATATCTGACGAATCAAGCCATAGTTGAATATTACTGGCAATTGACCCTGGAAACGCATTGGTATTAGTGGCTAACGTAAAAAAGTCTCCATCGGTAAAATCAACCATACCTTCAAAATAATTCCCATTTAAGGTCAGCGTAATTTCTTGCTCACGTGCGGTCCTACTACCACTTGCAAAATTATCATCCACATCAACTAGTAAGTAAACATTGGTTTCATGCAGTGCTAATTTAGAACTATCAGTGGCCATACTAGATGGTACTCGTACAAATACACTGCCTACCGTGCCGGTTTCTTGCGCTTGCCATTTTCGGTTCACCACTCGTCGGTTATTTGGTGCGCCGGTTGTCGTCCATATCGTTCCGCCGTCGTTATTACTCCAAGTTAAAAAGTTGCCATCACCAAGTGAAGTTCGGCTACCGTCATTATTTGGCAACACAAAGTTATTAGTACTAGCGATGGTAATCAAACTATCGTCATTAACTGATTTTGAAATTCTTTGATCTAGCGCAGATCCGTCATCTTGTCCGATACCAGCGATATCAAATTTGTAATTAGCGTTCTGCGAAGCATCCCACATAATTGTTCCAGTGCTACACGTAGCATCCATACAATTTGAGCCAAAGTAATCAGTACTGGAGGTTTGATCAAGAGTAATTCCGTATTTTAGGGCGAGATAAGATTCAATTTTTTGCTGATCTAGGGTATTATTTGTATCAGAGTAAGCAATAACTTCTGCAATGCCTCCATGCCAAAAGCGAGGTATGCCGCCTGGTGCATGGTCGTCACCAAGTTCAACACCATTTGCAAAATTTGCTGCTGATGGAGCTTCTACGGTTAAAATATTTGGCATATTGTTATGAGCTGGATTTACGGCACTGCTTCCGTTAAACCAACCTTCACCGCCATTACCAAATGCGTTGGGGTTTCCAGGCAGCTCCCAGTTATCACCATCTTGAGCTACAGTGCCGCATGTTCGAATATTTTCATCATCAGCGGCTCGCTCTCCGAATGGTCCATCACAATTATCAGGATTGTCAGGAATCGTAACAATGCTCACTGTTTGGAGATCAATTATATTTCCGTTCGCTAGTCTACGATCCGTACCATCTGGATTATCGATAGTTGGGTTAAAGTTTAAGCCACTCTCTCTATATAAATATGAAGCAGCTCCAACATCGGTAAAATCATAGCTACTCATAGATTGATCATTCCATGCTGTTGCATCCGTACCGTCACCAGTATTTGTCACTCCCTCATTAGCTTTTAACCATAAATTAAGATTTGTGCCTACTCCACCTGGAGCGGCGGTAGCAGCCAGTGGCTTTGCTAATGTAAATGCATTACTTGGCAACTGAGCGTTGGTAACGGTAATTTCTCCGTTAGCATCGAGCGCGCCTAAATCTGTAATAGTGCCAGTAGTAAAATCAGCACTGGTTGAACGGATAAGATGCCAACCGTCAGCAACGCCATCAAAACCACTGAATTGAAGGTGAAGGTCATCTGCTGCACCGGCACCAAACTTTGTAATGTTCCATTCTTTACCAATACGCTCTTCAAACCCTGCAGGCAACTCTGATGTTTGTGTTGTGGTAGAACCATTATTGTCAGAAAACATTACAAACTCAAGATCACTACCAAAAGCTGTCGTTCGACCGGTTGCAGTGTTTGCTGAAGTAAAGTCATCATCTAAAGCGACGGTTAAAATAGTTCCTGTATTTATAGAGGTGGAAACACGTTGATCTAAACCTGAAGCATCATCACGCCCTATTCCAAATGTATTAAAAGGAAAGTTGGTATTGCTGACTGCATCCCAAAGCGTTGTTCCAGCTGAGTTTTTATATGGTGCGCTATTATCTAAATCGATACCGTATTTAAGTGCAAGATAACCTTCAATTTGTTGTAATTCTGTACTGGAAGGCGTGTCTTCGTACGCAATTAACTCTACCATGTCACCTCCAAAGTTTGGTGTCCATGTCTTATCACCTTTACCAGAACCAATGTATGTTACATCGTCAAGATTCATATCTACTGTTGCATGTAAGCCGTTTCCAGATACTGGTAACACCTCTGCATTTTTACGTATAACACCACCGGTACCACTTTTATACGCTGTTGCTAAATGCACTTGGTTTACAGAAAAAGAATTGGCATTAGAACGAACAGACGTATTATTGTTTGCGGTAATATCTCCACTAGAAATAACAACTGCCTGACTATTACCAATACTTGAGTCATTTGGTAAACCAGCAGCAAATGTAACTCCCCTATCTGAACCATTAATGTTGAAGGCGGAAGACACTAATGTTCCCTCGTTTTGAATTGTTTTATAAATACTAACAAATGTATATTCCGTCGCACCATGTGAAAGAAGATCTTGGTTAAAAGAGAATTCATCATCGCTTCCATCAAAACGTACTACTGGATTAAAATTAACATTATCAATGTTATTATTACGATACGTTGGCATCCAACTTCCTGTACCTTGCGTATAGACATTGCTCGTTAAAGAATCTGTCCAAGAAGCTAACGGGTCGGTGTCAGTTGTAGAGCTTGTCCCCTGGTCTGCCTTTAACCACAGATTTAGATTTGCACCGACACCACCTGGCCCAACGGCCATCGCTTGTGCGGTGGGCATGGTATCAAATAACGGTAAGGGCACTCCATAAAAAATGCTAGATATCAAAATAGATAAACTAGCAACAAACGATAGTGTTTTTTTAAAAGTACGGGCAGACATAATGTTAGGGGGAATACAGGTGTAACTATAAATATAGTTATTTACTTTATTTTAAAGCACTATCACTAACTCTACGAATAGATTGGATTGCATAACTAATTAGTTCATTGTTTGGTATGCCTAATTTCACTAAAATTAGTTCTTCCATTAAAAAAATCACCTATTTAAGATGGTTGATGGTGAAGCCCATTAACTGCCGACCGAACCTAATTTTGGTGTCGAGCTTGTTGTAAAGAATGGAAACCCCTAAACAAGTCCTCCAATGAAAATTTACCATCAACTGTTCGGCCTCTTATGGAGTCGAACCACTTCTTGTAATTATCTATTTGGTACTAATCGCCTATATCTAAATGTTGTACCTAATCCTGATTTTAGATACTTCTCAAATAGTATAGCTTGTTTTTTTGTTAGGAATGAACAAGCAAATTTTAATTCCCATGGTTTATATTTGGATGTAGATTGCACCTCACTATTATTATATTTTTGTAATCTTTTTTCTATATTAATAGTTGATCCAACATACTGTCGATTTTCTTTATTTTTAATAATGTAAACATAATGCCACATAACGGATTAGTATATTATATTTTTACTATCTATTACAATATATTTTAAAAAAATAAAACTACTTATATTTGGTTAGCTAGCCGTAGCAAGGGTTTTTACACTACTGGCAAAAGCCCTTCTTTGTTCGCTGGACGAACTACGGATGACAACCTCTTGCAGAGATTGGTGGAGATACGGGGACTCGAACCCCGGACCCCCTGCTTGCAAAGCAGGTGCTCTAGCCAACTGAGCTATATCCCCACGTTATGGTTGTCTAAGTAAAAAGCAAAGACCGCAGTATTGTAAATTGACTGCGGCCTGGTTGCAAGGTTGTTTTACTATTTTTAGTTTGTTCGGGCAGTAATGACTTCTCCTCCTTCGGCAAACACTGCACTTACTGTAACTTGGTTATCGCTACCTTTAGCTACACTATAACCTGTTTCCCAACCATCGGAAGCAACATCCATTGGAATTTCTTTAATGTAAAGGCCTGATTTTGTAAGCTCTTCGCTAAAGTCGCGACATCGTTGGATGTCATTTTCTTTCACAACTCCTTGCACCTTAAGACAACCAGGGTATGCACCATTATCGTAAACAAAGTTATAAATAGCATCTCGTAATTCTATAACGTTAGCTGCGCGTACTTCATTTCGAGTGGTTGCACCTTGGTTATTGTAAAACCAAGAAGCTAGGAACAATAGAATGGCTACGGCAAGTAGAATAACAAGGATTTTTTGACTGAAAGCAGGTTTTTTCATAATAATAAAAGGAATAAACTAAGAGATAACGTTATAAACTAACAACTTGTTGCGTTTTCGACTTCTGTACAGGTGTCATTACCATTACCACCGTTGGCAGTATCGATATCATCACCACCATTAATAACGTCTTTTCCATTTCCTCCACTAATATTATCATCGCCAGCTCCTCCGTAGAGCTTATCTTTACCATTGTCTCCTGTAATAGTGTCGTTTCCATCTTCACCATAAATTACATCCTTACCATTACCTCCTCCGCCAGTAAGATCATCATCACCTCCTCCGGCACAAATAGTATCGTGTCCATTACCTCCATCAATAATATCTACACCACTTGTACCAACAATCACATCTGAATCATTACCACCAAGCAGAGTTCCTGCGTATACAGAACCATTATCTGGTCCGCCATAGATAAGTCCATCTAGCCCCACAAAGATTGTTGCGTCTTCTCCATCACAAGTTGGCGTTGGCCCAGGGTTAGCTGCAACAGAAGAGCTGCTTGAGCTAGATGATGCAGGAGGAGGATCTACCCCTGCTTCGTTCGAACAGTTGTCTACATCTGGCGTATCTTCTTCTGCAAAAGAAACTAGTAATACAAGGTCCTGGAAGTCTGTATAATAACTACTTAAGTTTGTAGTACCAAGCTCAAAGAAGTAAATGGTTTGATTATCAGCAAGTACAACTTTTCCGGTATCAAGATCAATATAATCTTCTATAAAAGCTACCATCGAAGACTGATTTTCAAACCCATCAAGACTTGGTGCGTCATCACCATTTTTAAACAGTTTAATGTTAGCTGAGTTTGTAGCGGAGTCTCTTTCTAAGTGTGTTTTCCAATGACTTGATTGATTACCACTGTAAGAAGAGCTTTTCTTGGTCCATGACTTTGCTTTTACTGTAAGGTTTGTATCGCTTGCGAAGTTTTGGAATGGTTCAAATTCACGTGGATTACTATTGTCGTTAACGTTTGCGGTTACCGCATTAGCGTAAGCTCCAAATGGTTCAAATGTTTGATTACCAATTGTGACCTGTAGTGTAACAGGCATGTCGTAACTACTACCACCACCGGTTTCTATAGCAGCTCCTAGAACAGTCACCTTAGCTTTAAACTCTTCTTCAACCTCTACCGCGCCTCCATTAATAGTAAAGTCAACATCACAGTTTTCTGGAGGTCCTTCTACTTCTGGGTGGCTAATTGGCCTAGATGTTCCAACACAAACTCCTTCAGGAGAACAAGTTCTTGCCCCATCACACTGACAGTCTGGATTAGTAATATTTGGATCACACTGGAATGGGCCTTCTGAGTTTGTAGATTCATCTATACAAAGGTTGTATGAATTACAAGCAGCTGCTTGTTCGCAGTAAAGCGGTGGGTCAATACTTTCTTGGAAAGGCTTACAGAACTCAACTTCGTTGTAAGATTCACAAGACTCTTCTTGCTCGGCTGCATAACAATTGTCCGAACCATTACCACCATTAAGTATATCACCTGTTCCACTCGACGTAAATTCGTCCGTGTGGCCATCAAGCTGATCTTCACCATTACCACCATCTAAGGTGTCATCACCACTACCACCACATAAAATGTCGTTACCATTTCCTCCATCAAGCTGATCGTTACCAGCACCACCTAAAATATTATCGTTTCCGCTTCCACCATCGTCAATAAAGTCGTCACCGGCTAATCCACAAATGGTATCGTCTCCGTTTCCGCCATTAATTGTGTCATTTCCGCTGGTTCCAACAATAACGTCGTTACCGTTTGTACCAAGTAGCTGACCTGCATAATTATCACCATCAGAAGGCCCTCCAACAATTCTTCCTTTGTCATTTACGTAAATGGTTGCTTTTTTATCTGCACAACTAGGTGTTAAATCGTCTACATATGCAGCGTAGTTATTGGTAACGTTTGGAATAACTTGCGGTACACCACTTTCATCTAAATAAACACTGTATCCTGATTTATTTTCGTCTGCACCTTCTATTTGTGGAAATTCATCTACTATTTTCCCTTCTAGTAAAGGAGCAATTTCAATACAGTTTGTAACATCTGTTGCGTCAGATGAACAGATGTCTACGGCATTACTAATTCCATTTGGAACTGGTTTGTCGAATGGAAAATCTCCTAAGTTTTCCCCTTCGCCAGCAGCGTATTGCACAATGGCACTTTCTAGACCTGCTGCGACTCTTGCCTGAGCAGAATTAACGGTATTATCAACCGTTCTTTGTGGTTTTAAGCTTGAAACTAAGGTTCCTCCCACTAATCCAATAATGGCAATAACAATTGCTATTTCGGTTAATGTAAAGGCTTTTTGCAGGTTTTTAAACATAATGCAGGGGAAATTAATATATTGTATATAAATTGTATTCAATAATATGTCGTCTTGCAAACAGAACGACTAATCCTTGCTTGCCTGCATGTTTATTATGTTAGGTAATGGCCTTTTTTTAACATGTAACTATTTACTACTGTTAACAGCTGGTAGGTACTTCGATACTTATACAGGTATCTTTGCTATTGCCGCCATTAGCTGTATCTGTACCAGCACCGCCATTAATAATGTCTTTACCGTTACCGCCATTAATTTCGTCGTCACCATCGTCGCCGTTTAAGACATCTGCACCATTATCTCCGCTAATGGTATCATTTCCGCTTCCACCAAACATGGTATCTACATCGTTTCCTCCTCCTCCTGTCATAATATCATTACCTTCGCCTCCACAAATAGTATCAGCCTTATCGCCGCCATCAATAATATCATCTCCACTTGTACCGACAATAACATCGGGGCCATTTCCTCCGTTAAGTGTACCAACGTAGGTGGCGCCATTGTTTGGGCCCCCAATAATACTGTTTGTAATACTGTCTACATAAATAGTGGCAACTAAACCATTGCAAGTAGGAGCAGTGCTAATAGAACTTATACTGCTAGAGCTAGAGCTAAGACTGATAGAACTGGAGGAACTAGAGGAGCTCGTAACCTCTGGATAAGCATCTGGTCGCGATAAACCTTCACAAAAACCGGCAGCTGAACAGGTTCTTGCTCCGTCACACTGGCAGTCAGAATTTGTGACGCTGGGATCACATAAATAAGAACCCTGTGGATTAATAAGCTCGTCTGCGCAATGGCTAAAGTCTGTGCAGTTTGCTGTCTCATTACAATATAGTGGAACACTGTCACTTTCTTGGAATGGCATACAAAATACCACTTCTGTATTTAGTTCACATGCCTCTTCTGTTTCACCATTGTAGCAATTGTCATTGTTACCATTTCCTCCATTTAACACATCACCACTGCTACCAAAAACTGCATTATCAGTATAGCCATCTAGTTCGTCGGTTCCCTTCCCTCCGTCTAGCGTATCATCCCCACTTCCTCCGCAAAGAATATCGTTTCCATTACCACCATCTAAAATATCGTTACCAGCACCACCTAACATTACATCTTTTCCGTTACCGCCGTCGTCAATAATATCATTTCCGTTTCCTCCGCAAATAATATCGTTACCATTTCCGCCATTAATTATGTCGTTACCATCGGTGCCCACAATAACATCATTACCGTTTGTACCAATTAACGTACCGGTAAAATCTGTACCATCTTGTGATCCGCCAATAATTTTACCGTCTCGTACGTAAATGGTAGCTATTAAATCTGCACAAGTTGCTGTTGGTACGTTCTTATAAAATGTCCAACTATTAGTAAGGTGTGGAATAACGTTCGGTACTCCATTTATGCCTAAGTAAATACTATACCCCGAACGATTATCGCTAAGGTTATCAATACTTGGCAACTCTTTAATAACACTCCCCTCTAAATAATCAGCAAGTTCAATACAGTCTGAAGTGTCTGCTGCATCACGTGCGCAAATATCTACTGCATTGCTAATACCGGTTGGCACTGGTTTATCCACCGGCAGTACACCAAGTGGGGCTGTTTGAGTTGTGTATTGTATCATTGCACTTTCAATACCTGACGCCACACGCCACCTTGCAGTGTTTATTGTGTTATTAATAACTAACCCAGGCCTAACATTATTAAGAATGGCCGCTAGCAATAAGCCTATAATCGTAATAACAATTGCAACTTCTATTAACGTAAAGGCTTTTAAGCGAAGAGATATCATAGTGTGAAGCGAGATACACTCAGAATTATAGCTCTAAAGAATGCGCATCGCTAATACTTTGAGTATACTGAGCAATTTTAGGATCTCTTTGGTTGTATTTCATCCCTTGCGTAATAATGTACGCTAAATGATTTCTACTTACTGGTTCTGCTAACTTCATAGGGACAACATTAAATATATTTTTTTGCTTTGCGTCAGCAAAATAAGGATGATACCAAACGTCGGCCTCTGCATCTTCTGCAATATCTGCTGCTCTCCATGTTAGTGTAATAAGTTCTAGCAGTGTTACGTCTTGTAGCGGCCTTACAAGCCCGTCTTGATACCCAGAAATAATATCATTGCTGTACGCTGTATAAAAAACGCGTGTCATATAATCATATAACTTGTTATCTGAATAAGCTATAAATGGTAAATCTTTAAATGGGGAGACTGCATTTGCAGGAATGGTGGATACGACGGTAATACAATTACTTGCCAACGCTGTTTTTACTGCTTCAAAACGAGAGGAATTTCTTTGTGAAGCGTAAGATCTTTCTCCTTTTATTGTTTCCCCATTACTGTGAACATTCATGCCTGAAACAATAAATTGGTTACTGGCGGTAATTTTTGTATTTTTTAAAAACATTGTTTCTGTATAATGAGGTGTTGTTTCTACAACGTCTGTAAAAATAACTGCGCGATTTTGCTGGTATGCTAAACATGATTCATCAGCATTATTACCAGGCTTAGGGTTGACAGAGTTTGTAGATGATGCGCTACTAACACTTGCTACGCTACTTACTGAAGAGCTAGAGTTATTAAAGGCGTGTGTTCCTCTGCCTCCGCCTCCTCCACTGCTACCAGTGCCTCCACCGGTTCCTAATACTACTTCATTTGATTGTGGTGTTACCGCAGGCGCAATTGCCCCTGTAAATGAGCCTGGACTACTAAGCGACTGACTAGGTTGCGTTGTGACTGCTGCAGTATTTGCATAACTACTACCTGCAGAACCAGCAGGAACGTCGACTTCTATTGTAAGGACTTCTGACTCCCCCGGTGCAATGTCTCCTACTGTCCAAACTACTGTACCTGGTGTTCTGACATCATCAACTGAACCACCTGTACCACTGCCAGTATAAGTATATGTATGCCCACTATATGTTAATGGTGATAATTCTGCATTAATTATATCTGTTACTTCTATACCGGTAGCAGTTAATGTAGCAC
>CAYSVN010000004.1:0-10969 GCA_964434585.1 uncultured Candidatus Peribacteria bacterium
AGCCAATAGAATCAGTAAATTCTCTATAGTCATAGTCGGCGTCGTTATAATCGTCTAGCCAGTCCACACGTCCTTTGTCATCTGCAATAAATCCATCTAAACTTGTTGCAATATAAAGTATAATTTTGCTCATAGCTTTACTATAACATGAAACGTTTTGTCATCCACGGCGCGATACTTCTGTACCTAACGGCATCGTTATCGGGTTGGCTTTTTACAGTCTTAAGAACACAATTACCATTTGTACCAGTTTGGGCAACTTCATACACGTATCAAATGATGGCTCCTTACCAAGGGTTTAATAAAGTACATCAAGATTTTTATGCCCGTGGGCAACGTGCAGACCTAAGCTGGGAACCTATTAATTTAAGACAATATTTTCCTTACGATCGCGCCCAAAGAATGGCACGCTCTGGCCTGTTATCATTTTACTTATTTTTTAACGAAGAAGATCGGTCAAAAAGGTATCAACAGTTAGCTAGCAGTATACGTATTGCAGAACAAAAAAAAGGTAATAATTATATTAAGCTAGAATTTGGTGTCCAAAAATGGCCAATATCAAAAAATGGTTACAGTTTCAATCGTACTGCAGAAAATAGCACCTATCCTATTACCGTTATCGTGCCATGAATAAAATGCTACAACGCTGGGATTACTGGTGGCTGCGTCTAGGGCCGCCTCAAACAATGGCATTCGTACGAATTTGCTTGGGCTTATTTTATCTTGTTTATTTTGGGGTAACCGGTCTCCAGCTACGGCACACAATATCAGACCAGGGAGTAGTGCTACCGTTACTAACAGATATTAATGTTCCTTGGCTCGATGTCTTACTAAGTCCTCCACCATACGCAGTAGCCATTATACTGTTTTGCACTCTTGTAATTGCACTGTTAAGCTTTACAGCTGGCATGCTCTATAAAACAAGTACACTCCTCATTTTAATATTAGGGCTCTATTTTTGGCAGTTATCATGGCATCACTTTCATGCCACATTTCATCGGCTAACCTTATTTATATTAGTGGTAATGTTGTTTGCTAAGGCAGATACCACCTATTCACTCATCAATAAAATAAAGCATGGCACATGGCAGTCTACAAAAAAAATATCAATACTACCCCAAAGGTTGCTTGCTATACAAATAACCATAATGTACCTGGGGGCAGGTTGGCAAAAATTATGGCTGCCCGCTTGGCAAGAGCCAGAAATATTATCAGCCAGCTTAGCTTTTGCGGGCGCTACTCCACTTGCGTATTTTATCTTAAATTTATCATTACCAACTTGGGTGTACGCCATATCATTAAAAGTACTAATTTTATTTGAATTAGTATTACCATTCGGGCTTTGGCATAAAAAAACAAAATATATTTGGATACTTGCCGCTATAGCGTTCCATATCAGCATTGCCTTATTATTTTCTATTAGATCATTTTTAGCATTGATACCATTATATATTGTATTTTTTACACCAGAAAGTGTTGAACATTTTATAGCCGACCATAAACAAAAAAATGAGCTTAAATAAAGAAGTAGTATCCTATCTACAAAGCTTACATAAGCAGGCAGATAATGATTATAATTTTCCATTATATATACAGCGGTACATGGCTATCTCTCAGCAGCAAGGGAAGTGGCTACATAGTATAGTTATAGAACATAAAGCCAAAAACATTGTAGAGTTTGGTGCCTCATTTGGTATTTCAACAATTTACTTAGCTGCCGCCGCCAAACAAGTTGGCGGCCAAGTTATTACCAGTGAAATAGAACCAAGTAAAATCTCTTCACTTCGCAAAAACTTAAAGAACACAAACTTGACAGAGTTAGTTGATGTTAGAGTTGGAAACGCACTAGAAACATTATCAAGTAATATTCCAAAAGTGGATCTGTTATTTATGGATGGTTATAAAACTATGTATCCAGAACTTTTTACATTACTCGAACCATTATTCCACAGCAATACCATTATTATTGCTGATAATACCGACATGAAGCACGCTAGTTTATTTAAAGATTTTATCACCAAAAAAACTAATTATAGTTTAAAGCTTAAACAGTTTAAACGTTCAGAGGTAAGCATTGTTTCTCTGGTTTAAAGTGATGAAAGCCAGTCTGTAGCCGCTTGCACTGATACGCTTAATGGGTACATTTTACCATTTAGTGTAAAATTACTAATCATGGCCGATGGCACATGAAGGTTAAAACTACATTTTTTAATTTCCAAAGAAGTAGGACAAAGAACATCGGAAACATTTATAGTATTACCATTTATACTAGTACTACTAGAGCTTTTAAAAATAATTTTTAAAGCAGACAGCAACTCCTCGCCTTGTTTTTGCACTTCATACGATTCCCAAATTATTTCATCAACTGCAATCTTATCGACAACCTTGTTTGTAGATGTAGTTTTTAGCAGGGGTTGAAGCTTAAGAAGAGAGCCGCCCATAAGCGTCTGCCAACGATTTGCGCGTAATACATAGCCTTGTCTCAACATAGTATTATAAGCCCGCTCAACATCACGTAACACAGTTTGTTGTTCTTTGGCATTAAGGTGTCTTGCAAATAATTGTTGCCAACGTTCTAATGTTTTAAAAGAAAGAGCTGTCTTAGCAGTATCACTTTTTGGTAGTAGTGCCGTACGTAGTTTTTCTAATGAAACTGGTAAATCCTGCGTCCAAGCTAGCAGTCTTGTTTTAGGGTGAAAACTCAGCAGCACCACCAAGTTATCATTACGTAAAAGCTTGCGTTGTAAGCGCGGCTCATTGTTATTAGTTTTAACAAGTAACGCTGAAGTAGTGCAATCATCTAACTCTTCTATTTGTTGATAATACGTCGTAGCATCAATATTTTCTGGCAAAGAAAATGAAAAATCTGACACATTAAAATCAACATCCTCTATCATTTTTTTCTGTAGATAAGAGTCACTAATTGGCATGATCTCAGCTTTATCTGAGCGCCAATAGTACCCTATTGGTACCATAATGTATACTTGGTTCTGTTGAATAAGAACTGGTGAGCTAAGCGCAGAAATACTTAATGCCTGCGAACTTTCTGTAATAGAAAACTTACCATCAAAAGCTGTTAGTTTAACGTCTTTACTTTTAATATTATATAAGCCAGAGGTTTCATAAAGCCCACTGTTAAGACTAGAGCTGTAACACTGATTGGTATGAGTAACTTCATGCAAAAGCGAACCTGTTAAAGATGTTAAGTCAACAATATAGTTAATAGTTGCTGTGGCGGCAAAAAGACACAGTAGTCCGGTGATGATGCTTTTATGTTTCATCATATTATTGTAGCATACTTACAACATTTTATGAAGATACTTGGTATTGATCCCGGCTTTGCAACAATAGGATTAGGTGTTATAGAAAGTGTTAATAGTCAAACATCAGCATTAGTTGATTATTGCTGTATTACCACTCCTAGCACAATGCAGTTTGAAGACCGCCTGCAAGAAATTAGCAGCGACCTATTACAATACGTAAAGCAGCATCAGCCAGAGTTATGCGTAATAGAAGAATTATTTTTTACCACCAATAAAACAACAGCCATTAATGTAGCTCAGGCTCGTGGAGTAATTTTACATACAGTGCACAGCCAAAACATTCCTATTATTGGCGCTGCCCCCCGTGGTTTAAAAACAGCGTTAACTGGTGATGGAAACGCAGATAAAAAACAAATGCAAGAAATGATAAAAATGATATTAAGCCTAGACGAAATTCCTAAGCCAGACGATGCAGCTGATGCATTAGGTTTAGCAATCTACGGTTCTATAGTTGGTCAATCGCCTCTGCTACACTAACGTCTAGTGTGCTTAAACCGTTAATATCATGAGTAGAAAGTGTGATTGTTACCTGGTTAAAACTATGAAGGCTAATGTCGGGATGATGCCAAAGTTCATCAGCTATGCCAACAACACCACTTACAAACTCAGCTGCTTCGTTAAAATCTTCAAATTCAAATGTTTGCGTTAGGGTTTCTTCTTCTATTTCCCATCCAGGCAAACGGTCACTAAGTTCTTCAAGTTGCTGGTCGGTTAATGGTTCGTAGTCATGCGTAATTAGTGGCATAAAAAGAAGTGGTGATAGATAACAATCAACAGTTTACTATCTTGTTATTTGAATGTCCAAGGAAAATATTAAAGTTGCAGATGTTGCAAAGGTTTCAAGGATTTAAAAGCTGCTGTCCTGAGCGTAGTCGAAGGGCATTAATGTGTTATGGTTCGGCTACGCTCACCACAACACTGTGCGCCTTTTACACTTCTGCCACATCTTTAACTTCTGCAACCTTTAGATACTTTTCTGCACTTTTGCGCACTTTAACAATAAATTCGGGGTGAAAATATTTTCCAATTTGGTCTACAAATGCCCCACTTTGCCTTAAGCCAAATATTTCCCCAGGGCCTCGAAGTTTTAAATCTATTTCTGCAAGTTCAAAACCAGAACTATACTCTTCCATAGCCTTAAGCCTGGTAATATATGCTTGCTGTTTTTTAGAGGTAAATAGAAAACAGTAACTTTTAGCGTCGCTTCGGCCAACGCGCCCTCTAAACTGGTGTAATTGGCTTAAGCCAAATCGTTCAGCACCCTCTATACACATAATGGTAGCATTAGGTATATCAATCCCTACCTCAATAACAGAGGTTGATACTAAAATATCTGCCTGCATATCTTTAAAATTCTGCATAATCATCGCTTTTTCCTCTGGTTTCATACGGCCATGTAGTACGCTTATTTGCCGATGGCTAAAAGCTTCACGCAAACGAGCAGCTTCTTGTTCCACGCTTTTTACCTCCACCATCGTGTCAGATTTACTATCAGATATAAGCGGACAAATAACAAATGCTTGCCGACCTTCTTCTAATTGTAGGTCAATAAATTTTTCCACCGTAAAGCGATCGGTTGGTGGTACTACCTTGGTTTCAATAGATTTACGGTTGCCGGGCTTTTCTAGTAAAACCGATAAATCATGGTGCCCATAAGCGGTTAGCGCCAATGTTCGTGGAATTGGGGTAGCAGTCATTGTTAGTAAATGTGGTGTGCCTTTACGCTGTAAGGCAGCCCGCTGTTGTACCCCAAATCGATGTTGCTCATCAATAATAGCTAAGCGTAGGTCGGCAAAATCTGTTGTGTCAGAAATTAAGCTATGGGTACCAATAACAGCCTGAATACTACCATTGCCAAGGCCGTCACGAATAGTTTTAGCTTCAGCTGGCTTTAGCGAACCGGTAAGTAATGCAATGCGTGGTGGCGGTAAATTTAATGCTTCGTAAAAGGTATCAATGGTTTGCTGAATACTAATGCTATGCTGCTTAGCTAATACCTCTGTTGGCACCATTAGGGCGCACTGCCCACCGGCAACCATTACCTCGGTCATTACCACCATAGCAACTAACGTTTTACCACTACCGACATCCCCTTCTAGTAGGCGGGACATTGGTACTTCTCGCTCCAAATCTTTTAAAATTTCAAAAATGGCCACTCGCTGATCATCGGTTGGGGTAAACGATAGGCTAGCAAAACATGCCTTTACCATTTCTATATCCATTGGAATCTTTAATCGCTCCTGTTTGTCTTGTTGCCAGTCTTGCCGGCGCTCAATCGATTCCAGTTGCATAGCGAACATGCGTTCAAACGCTAGGCGCCGTAAGGCTTCTTCTACCTGGGTGTGATCATCTGGAAAATGCAATGCCTCAATAGTGGCAGCTCTACTTAGTAAATTGTGCTCTTCTAAAATATTGGTGTTAAGTGTTTCAGGAATATCTTTAATATACTTTTTAACATGAACAATTTTTTCCCGCAGCCATTTACTAGTAATAATACTATGTTCAGGGTAAATAGGTATCAGACGCCCACTGTGGGCTGCTACCACAGTTGTTAAATCAGTAGTATCAAGCTGCGGGCTCATTAACTGCAACTTTAAACCTTTGCTAACCACCTTACCTGTAGCGGTAACACGCCTGCCTTCATGAATCGTTCGCTTCATATGTGGCTGGTTAAACCAAATACATTCAATGCTTTCGCCATCATCATCAGTTAGTAGAGCTGTTACAAGTTGCTTGCCATGCTTTGTTCTAATAAGTTTTACTTGCTCCATTACCCCGGCGATACTCACTTTTTGCTCCATCATCATAGAGGCTGTGCCAACGGTTAAAACTTGTGAGCGGTCTTCGTGTGTACGCGGTAGATAATTTAGTAAATCTTCAATTGATTTAATATCCATCTCACCCAATGTTTTAATATAGGTATCATTCGTTTTTAAAGCCCGTTTAAATGTTTCTTTACTCACCGCTAAAGCTTACCACAGTGGGTGTACGATTGTCACTGGCCATTAAAGTCTTTGTTACTTGTATTGCAAAGCATCTATATCTATATTACTAATAATTATGAATTTATCAGATAGTCCAGTGGTACATAAATGACTAGAAGACCTAGCATTATCAAATAGTGAGTATTTCGAAATTGTACAGAAAGCCAGAGGCATAGTGCAGACATTGGCACCTACTGTAACAGAACGTATAATGTATGGCGGTATTATGTTTGCAGTAAATGAAGATGTTGGTGGAATATTTACGTCTAAAAAACATGTCTCATTCGAATTTTCGAAAGGTGTTAATTTTAAAGATCCAAAAAAAATCTTAGAAGGTACTGGTAAGTTTCGTCGCCACTTAAAACTGATAACGTTAGATGATGTAAACATTAAAAACGTAGAATACTTTATACAACAAGCCATTTCTTAACCACTAAAAATATGATGAAAAAAACAACATTGCTCGCCTTAATATTATTGCCGTTAGTGATTATCTGTATTCAATTGTATTTTGAGCTCAGTGGTGTTCTTGGTTATTCGTTATATAAGTTAGCTTTTATTATTCCGCCAATTGCGTACTGTTGGCACAAAGGCATTTCACTTAATAAAGATATTTGGCAGTGGCAAAACTGGCGCCAGGGTTTTTGGCCGTCACTAGGTACGGGTATTATTGCCATTATTATCTTTTGGGGTGTCTACGCACTATTTGGTAGCTGGTTTGTAGACGAAGCGCTTATTGTTCAAAAAATGTCAGACCAATTTAGTGTAACCGCTCAAACAGTTCTGCTAATTGCGCCAATAACCATCATTATAAATTCATTACTAGAGGAATCATTTTACCGCGGATTTGGCTTCGGAAGACTGTATCAATTTAGCCCTCTGTTGGCATTTTTGGTGCCATCAATTACTTTCTCGATTCAGCATTTATTATTTATTTACCATTGGCTTCCATTCGAAATTATTTACCTAGCAGCTGTGGTATTGCTATTGTTCGCAATTGTAGCATCAGAGCTTTACCGACATTATCAAACAATTGTTGCGCCATGGATTTTCCATATTGCAGGAGATATTGCTATGATGGGAATTGCTGTTTACTTGTTATGGTAAATTAAAGTTTATCATTATAACTACTTACCATTGTTCCTAGAATGCTGCTTTTAGAAATAAGGTCGTCATAGGTTCCTTCTTCTACCAGTTTTCCATCTTGCATAACATAAATATAATTAAACATTGGTAGTAAGTGTAGTTTATGAACGCTAGCTACTACACATTTTTCCTTAAAGCGTTTAAATAAATTTTTATGAATCTGTAGCTCGTTAATTGGGTCTACAGAAGATGTCGGTTCATCTAGTAAAACAATGTCACTTTTACGAGCAGCAAAAATGCCTCTAGCTAACGCTAACCGCTGTTTTTCACCACCGCTAAGACTTACGCCTTTTTCAGAAACATCGGTTTTTAATCCTTCAGGCAGCCTACTTAAAACCGAGGTAAAGCAAGCACTTTCAATATCTTCAAGTAGTGATTCTTCTGCCTGCTCAGTATCAACGCTTACGTTGTATTCAATAGTATTCGCAAAAATTTCTGGCTCTTGTGGAATAAGCGTAGTGTGATTTGCAATAATTCCTAGGCCATTATCTAATCGCTTTCCATCACAGGTAACATTGGCGCTATCGGTAGTATGTAGTCCGCGAATTAAACTCATTATTGTGCTTTTGCCAGAACCACTCTCACCAACAAAAGCGATAGAAAAGCCACGTTTTAGCGTAATAGAAACATGGTCAAGCTGATGCTGTTTATGGTCCTTGCCTTCATAAGAAAACTTTAAGTCTTCAATGGTAATCATTTTCCAGTTTTTAGTGAGTTTAATATTAGTGTTACTTGCTGGAACTGCCTCAAGAATCATATCAACAGATTTTACATCTGCATACTCTTGTACGGTAGCACTAAATTTCCAGGCGAACGTATAAAATGACGCTCCAATTTTTTGTAAGTATTGGTAAAGCATATAGACCGTCCCTGCAAGTAGCACGTCTTCAGAATTATAAACGTTATAGGCATACCAAAATAAAATACCTGTTGTCATCGACGCAATAAACATTGTCGCTAAAAACCACTTTGTTTCACTAATAATTTGATTTTTCTTAAATAGTGGTAAGTATACCGTCATGCGTTTCCAGAGCTCCCCTCTTGTTAATTCCTCTAACCTTAGGGAAATAACGGTGTAGATATTACTAATATAATCATGTCTTGCGGCTGCAGCAAAATGTTCGTGTTCGTTAATGCGTTCGTACTGCGGAAGTAATATTTTATCGAATAAAAAAATCATCGTAAATGTAGCAGTGCAAATTATAATAGTAATAAGGCCAGCTGTTGGAAAAAGCCACGTAACTGCAATTATAGAAATAATTAACTTAAGAACCATTTCTATTCCCTGAAAACTATTACTCATAAAATTGTACAGAGCATTGCCCGCCTTTTTCATAGCATTAATAATTTTACCAGAGTGATTGTCTGCATGCCATTGAACAGGTAGTGAGCTTGAAATAGAGTAAAGTGTATCCATAAGTTTATTGTGTGCATAAAATGCAACCATATGCTCCATAACACGTGCTGGTCCATGCAAAATCCAAAAGACAATCTCGATACCTATTATCCCGGCAAACAACCACAATAAAGTTATTAAAGGGTTTTCTATTTCATGTATCTGTTGAATAGTATTTAAAACATTTCCAATAATGATAGGCTCTAATAATAAAATAGTATTAGCACCAACAAACATCAATACGTAACAAATAAGCATTAAATGTTTACCTTGGCTATAGCGCCAAGCAGTTGCGATCATTTTAAAAATTGCTTGCATAAGGAGCTAGATAGTATTGAAAAAAATAAAAATGTACACTCTTTTTTTAATTCAAAATAAAACTTACCTATTGTTGCTTGGTGGGTAATTTAAAAAAATAATATATTGATAAATTTAAAGACAGTAGAACATTAAATTTTACCTTTTAATGTAACAAAAAGCCCTCCCCCGAGAGCTTCCTGTTTTTATCCGTTCATTATATTCATCGTTAACGCAATTGCTCTACAAGTCCTTCTTCAAACCCTGTTACACCAAAGTATCCTTGTTGAATAATAAATGCTTCAATAGCCTTATCCCATCCAAAAATAATAGAGAGTCCAACAACTAAGAAGATAACTCCTAAACTCTTTTTAAACCAACCATGTGGATTGGCAGCTCCACGTAGGTGTTTGGTAAGGCGTTGACCTAATAAAGCCACTAATAGTAAAACAGAAGCTAAGCCAAGAGCGTAAACAATAGTATAAAGCACACCTTTAGCAAAGCTTGCCGGTAGCACTGTAGCAATAATTAAACTATAAGTTGGGCTACAGCTTGTAAACACAGGCCCTAATGCAAAACCCATAAACAGTTCACGAGTCCAGCCAGTGCGTTGCGCGCTTTTAGAAAGCGCATTTTTCGAACCTGCATTTGCTTTGCTAGATGTT
Source organism: uncultured Candidatus Peribacteria bacterium (assembly GCA_964434585.1). GTDB lineage: Bacteria > Patescibacteriota > Gracilibacteria > Peribacterales > Peribacteraceae > CAYSVN01. The sequence continues at coordinate 9,812 of CAYSVN010000004.1, forward strand.
TTTTCCCATAACGATGGAAACAAAGTAATAAGCCCAAAGAAAATTAAGATGGCACCAGAAACCGTTGTCCAGAAACTAGGAGGTATCGAAATAAGTGCAGTAGTGGCTCTTAGTAGTAGTGTAAACAGTACAACAGAGAACGCCAGTGACCCAATAAGGACAAGTACAGGACGTAAGCGCTTAGAGCCAACACTACCTCCAACAATAATAGGAAGAATAGGAAGTACGCATGGTGCAAGGACAGTAAGTACTCCGGCCATAAATGAGGTAAAAAATAGTAACATGTAGTAGGTTTAAATTAGTAAGTAATTAAATAGCATTGCGAACATCTTCTACCGTTCCACCTTTTAAAGTTTCAAATGTTCCGTCAGCATTAAATACAACCATAGTATCATACTTTGCAACACCAAGCTTTTGTAAAAGTTCAGGGTACTCAGTTTGAATGTCTCCAAACTCTGCTCTTAAAAATGTGCCAGCAGAAAACTGAGACACTTCATCTATCGTTTGCTTGTGTTTTTTAGCACAGGTTCCACAAGTTTTACTATGGAAAAATACTGCAAATTTCTCATTACCTAAAAGTTCATTGTAACGAGCCATGCTAAATTCTTCATAGGTAAATTCTCCGCTAGCAGCTAATACACGTGGCACAATAGCGCTAATAACTTTTTCTACAACTGATGGAGCAGCAGCTTGTGTTCCGTCTAATTGGTTGCGGACTGCATCAGGCATTGCACCTTTTAAGGTGGTAAATTCACCATTTTCATCAAAGACGACAGTGGTATGGTATTTTGCTACACCTAATTCTTTAAGCATAGTAGAACTCATTTCAGAAAACTCAGCTTTTAAAATTCTTCCATTGGTAAACTTGCTTACTTCGTCAATAATTTCTTGATTCATTTTTGCACAAGTGCCACAAGTTTTACTGTGGAAAAATACAGCGAATGCTTCAGTGCCACGCAGTTGATTATAACGCGCTTCGGTAAATGTCTCATAGGTAAAATTGCCGTTAGAGGCAAGGACTTGAGCAGCTGCACTTGGGGTAGAGCTGTTCATTGTTAAGGTAATTCCACCAATTGCAACAACAGCAACCAGGACACCTAAAATAGCTTTATTCATAAGTAAAAAGGAAAAAAATAATAAAGTATATAAAATATACAC
>CAYSVN010000004.1:10982-17907 GCA_964434585.1 uncultured Candidatus Peribacteria bacterium
TTGTAGTTTTTAACAGCAATACTAAAAAACTATAGCATGTAGTTTATGTTACAAGCAGCCAGCAATGGGTTCAACAATGTGGTAAAAGCTACTAAGTGCAGCTCCTACTGTAAATGTACAGATTAAAAGTGAGCGATGGCTAGGTTTTGGTAGTACATCTTTTCTTTCATCTGTAATGTAAGAGATTCGTTTATCAATAAAACTATCGATTGCCGGAACAGTTTCTAGTGCCAGTCGAGATTCAAACTGTAAAGCTTTGTAGAGTAATGACGCTAAAGTTTTGCGCGACGTACATTCAATAGCTGTCTGGTCAGCCTCAAACTCGCTACGCAATTGCACTTGTTGTACAAAATGTTGAAGAGCTTTTGAAATATAAGGAATCGGCAGTAACGCTTTTACGAAGCCAAGACAAAAAAATTGCAGTGCTTCTTTTTTATCAACATGGACTTGCTCATGTGTTTCAAGTGCTAACTGTTCACACTCAGAAAGGTTGTTCCAAAAATCTTGGTGAGCGTAAATTCCAGGGCGTAGCAGCCCCCCGCTCCAAGCGGCTAGTGAGCCATTTTGAACAATAGTGACTGATTGGTTAGAATTTTGTTTACCATAACGAAGGTGAAACTGTAATTCTCTTTTTATAAATAGCAAACTGCGAATAAGACCAATAGAAGCTCCACCAAAAAATAACATTGGCAGCAAGTGACTTTTAACAAAAAAATGTCTAGAGAATGACTTAATACATTCGGTACATGGAGCAAGTGTTGTTTGCCAGTGCTCAACAAGTAGCCAGCCACTATAGTAAAGTGTGCCAATAATAGCAGCCGCGCTCAGCAGGGCAATTCCTATGCTCATAACAAGCCGGTAATTAATAGTATTAGCCTTCATGTTTATCGATAAATTGCTTAAGTAACTTAATAGCTTCTGGGTCTAAGCCTTTTGTATTTCCACCAGTAATACCAGCAGCGGAAAGCAGTTGCTTGTCAGAAAGTAGTGATGTAAGGCCGCTCGATAAAATAGAGCGTGAATATTCTTGCTTGTTAATAGTTGGTTGAAAGCAGTACCGTTTGCCGTTAGCAATTTTTGTAACAATGCTCTTTTCTTGCAGTCTGTTCAAAACAGTCGAAACTGCATTGAACGTCACCTTTTTTTTAAGAGAATCTGTAACGCCACGCGCAGACATTGGCTCAGCACTCTTCCAAAGTACTTCCATAATTTCTCCTTCTAAATCTCCTAAAGACTTTTGAGTGCCTTTTTTAAAAATATTGATAGATTTAATATTCATATATTAAAAAACTACCATATGTAATTTTTAGAGGCAACCCTTTGCAGTAGTGTGTGCTACTTTTTAAATGGCATCATCATAAGCTTCCACAGACTAATAAGTTTTAATGAAGTGTACTGCTTTAAGCCAATGCGAATACGCTTTTGATCATCGATAACGTTATAGGTTTTAAATAGCCGGTCCCACACACTAAGCGTGGTGCAGTAATTGCTATCGGTTTCACTAGGAATATCGCTATGGTGCACTTGGTGCATGTCGGGAGTGACAATAAACAGCCTTACAAAGCGTTCCAACGTACGGGGTAATTTAATATTTGCATGGTTAAATTGTGCAAAAATAATAACAAGTAGTTCAAACAGTGCAATTTGGGCAAGTGACATACCAAGTATCATCATAAATGCTAAACGAACAATCGCAGAAATGCCAAGCTCGCCAGCGTGAAACCTTGTTGCAGAAGAAAAATCTAGCCATAAGTCACTATGGTGTACTTGGTGCAGTCGCCACAAAACTGGTATTTTATGGTGAATAACATGCATAAAATAAAGCACTACATCCATTATTAGCAGCATGAGTATTGTTTCGAGCCACACTGGCCAAGTAAGGAAGTTAAAAAGACCAGCGTTGTTGTACAACGTCCAAGCAGCCACATGTTTTACGGCGTAGCCATAAATAATTCCTAGTATTAAAAAATTAACAAATGTTAGCAGTGCGTTACGTAAAATATGCTGGTAACGTTTTTCTTCTAGATATTCCCTAAACGGAAACCAGCTCTCTGCAGCAAATAAAAGTGCAATAACAACAATAAGAACAAGTTCGCGATTCATAGTAAAAACATAGCACAGTTATCCTTTTAAAAGTAGTTAATATAAGGTTTTGTAAGGTTGCAATCTTTTACTATAACACTGTAAGACTCATAGTGTAAAAAAATAAGATTTTAGTGTATAATGCAAACATGTACTTAGAATCTATCACCATTAGAAAAAGTCCTATTATTTTATTATTTAGAATGGTGGCAACAACCATTCTTGTTTACACCGCATTTGCAATCTACTCTTTTTTTCTGCATCAAGAAGCAAATGATACATTATCATTTTTTATTATTAATAAATTTTTATTTATTTTCCTTAGCGTTGCCATAGAAGCAATAGCTATGGTTTTTTTATTACTGCACTGGTCGTTTTTTCGGTATAAAATCTCTGATACTGAAGTTGTTGAAAAAAGTGGCCTTATTCGCAGGCGTGTACATGCTCATTCATTAAAAAATACGCAGTCGATAAACATTACACAGGGATACCTTGGCAGGTTGTTAAATTACGGTAATATTATCCTGCACAATCCTCTTTCAAAAGAAGATATTCTTCTTAAGGATATCCCCGATATTAATAGGTATTCAAAAATATTAAGAGGCATTCTCGATGGTCACATTAGTCACCCTGAGAAAATTATTCCAACATCGCATTAAAAAAGCCTCCAATTTCCTTGTTCATCTTTAAATAAGTGAAGCCGAAAAACAAGGTAGCTAAGAATAATGATATTTAATAATGTAAATATCATAAAAGGCATTCTAATAGGCAGAGCCTCTGGTAAAATTACACGATTTTGGATAATAAACCAGGCATCGCCTACTAAAAGTGCAACTTCAACCAGTAGACCAATTTGCACCGAGTTGCGCGTAACGTCTAGTTCTCTACGGCGCATACCTATTAATGTTTGATACCCCATTAATACAGATATTGCGGTTAAAAATAAAAAGTCCATTCTCCAGGGAAATTTTACAATCCAAGGAGTATAGCCTCCAATTTTTATAATAATATCAACAACCCCCTGGAGTAAAACATTAACGCTCATAATATAAACGAGCCAAATAACAGGATTAGGAACATCTTGCAACTTTCCTTCGTTAACATCGAACATTCTTTTTGTATGTCGGTCTAAATAACTGGTAATACTGCGAGTGGTAATTTGAACAAGATTCATATGTTGTAAATTCAATAGTAAAACACATTGGTATACAACCTTTTTTTATAAAAATATTATTTAAAGATGGTGCCCTGGAGAAGACTCGAACTTCCACGAGCCGAAGCTCACACGCCCCTCAAGCGTGCGCGTCTACCAATTCCGCCACCAGGGCAGGCAGCAAGTTAACCTATGGTGGTTAGATAAACTAATGGAGTTTATCGCGCCATAGTTCCGAAGAACGTAGGCGGACCACCAGGGCAAACAGTTGCTATAGCCTAGCAGATGATGGCGATCGATCAACTAGATTTAAAAAATATTATTGATTAACTTTTTGTATAAATTCATCAATAACGCTTATCATGTTATCAAAATCACGTAAGCCAGAAACCGTATTGTAAGCACCAGAGGTGTGGTAAATAACAATGCTAGGAGTGCCGCTAACGCCAGCATCACGTGCGTCTTGCTTATCTTCTGCTATAGCAGAACTATACTTCTCGCTGCTTTGGCATTGTTCGAATTTATTAATATCTAAGCTTAATATATTGGCATATCCTTTATAGAAAATTGGTCGTTCATTTTTAAAAAGAAGGTTGCTCATAGTCCAGAATTCTCCTTGTTCTGCTGCACACTCAGAAGCCAGGGCTGCTCCGCGAGCATAAGGGTGAATGCTATCAAGTGTTAAATGTCGGTAGACCCAATTAACATCGTCTCCATAGTGTTCTACAAGCTTCTTCATAGTTGGGTGTTGCTTTTCGCAAAAGGGGCAGCCAAAGTCTGCAAATTCTATTAAAGAAATATCTGCAAGCTTATTACCATAAATGTGGTCTGTGTTATTAATGGGGCGCAGTACGCCATTAATCTTAGGAACATTTGGCAATATTGAGACTGACTCAGGAGTAAGTAGTGTAAATGCAATATGCGCCATTTGGCCACGAGTGACAGTATCGCTAGGTTGTGGCGCAGGGTTAAGTGTCAACCCTTTGTCGTTAAGCGCACTTATGTACTGTAAATACCATTCTCCTTCTTTATTAAGGGTATAGATATCAAATGTATTAACAGCAATTTTTGCTGCCTCAGCATAATTAATGGTGTTGTTGCCTCTAAAAGTACCATCGTTGTATCCTTTTAAGATACCTAAACAACTAGCGGTAACCGCGTAACTATAAAACCAATCTTCGCTGGTAACATCACTAAAAGTATTTATACAACTTTCATTTGTTGTTAATTGCACCTTGGCTGATTCTAGTAAGATTTTTGTGTATTCAGCCCGTGTTAGTTGCTGGTTAGGTTTAAACACATTGCCTGTAAAACCTTCTATGATATTTTGAGACTGCAGGTAGTGAATTTCTATATTATATTGATAGCCAGCAGTATCATTAAATGCTGCTAAAGTAACAACAGGCGATAAGATAATTAACAATAAAAAAAGAAAACGCATTATAAAAATAAAAAATATAGATTATTGTTTTTGCTTAAAGTGGATTGTTTCTGCAAGATAAACACAGGAAAGCGCAATAAAAACAATTCCAAACGAAAGCGCCATTTCAAGATTTATTGAATCTAATTTAAAAACTAAAACTTTAACAGCGGCAATAATTCCGACGTTAACAATAATGCCAACGTTAATACTGCCGTATTTAATAAAGGATCGTACAACATAGAACATCTCTAGTAAAATAAGTACAAATAAGCCATCTTGTATAGCGGTATCTACGTTCTTTTTAAATAAAAGACCTTCTGCTCCAGCTCTAAAGTCAATAGTAAGTAAATGTGTAAAGGTATCAATAACAACAATAGCCGATGCAATTAACAAAGAAATACAAATTAAGGTAGCAATAATCTTACTAATAAATTCTAAGATTGCTATAAAGTTAGATTCAAACGTAATTTTTTTCATAAACAATTATGGTTAAAGATAATTGCAGTATACTACAATTTATCACTTAGCAATACTGTCCTATTTTAACTTAGTAGCTACCTCATCTTTCATGCCATCAATATGTAATTGTAAATGAGGGAACGGAATTTCAATTCCAGCATCATCAAGGGCGGTTTTACAGTTTTCACGTAGTTTTGGTGCGATGCCAAGTTCACGAGCTGGGTCGTTAACCCAAGCACGCACTAATAAGTTAACACTGCTATCTGCTAGCTCAGATACAATAACATCGGGAGCTGGTTTTTTAAGTACTCCTTCTGTTTGTTCTAGAACCTTCATAAGCGCGGTACGAGCATCAGCAATGGATTCTTTATAAGCAATACCAATACTTACCTCTACGCGATACTCCCCTTTTTGGGTGTGGTTTATAACAATAGAGTCAGCCATTAATTTATTTGGTACAACAATAAAACTATTCTGTGGCGTGCGAATACGGGTAGAGCGTAACGTAATATCGGTGACTTTCCCGTATTTACCATCAACTGTAATTCTGTCATTAATTTCAAATGGTTTATCAAGGAAAATCATAAAACCAGCAATGACACTACTTAGCACGTCTTGTGCTGCAAAACCAACCGCTACTCCTGCTACCCCAATACCAGCCAGCGCTGCTCCTACATCTACTCCTAACTGCGAAATCGCCATCACTACCCCAATAATCATTAAGGTAAAGTAATAAATATTATCGATTAATAAATGGGTAACGTATGGCTCTAATTTAGCTTTTTTTGCAACCGCTTTAAGAATTGGTGCAGAGAATTTATACAAAAATTTAAACACAAAAAAGACGATAGCCGCCGCTATAATTCCAGGAATATAGCCAATTATTTTTGCAATAATATCTTCGAAATTAAAAAATGTAGAGAGGTCAAAATTCATAATAATAAGTAAAAAAGTTTATAGATAGTGTAGCAAGTTAATAAATATCTGAAAGAAGATTTACATTTTAAATTAAACCTTATGAAGTTAAGGTGCTTCTTTCATTCTTATGTACTACATATTTTACAATTTCTAAAATTGGAATAGTTAGCAGTGCCACTGGAACCATAATGAACCAATCCTGCAAAGTGGGAGCAGTAATATGGAATGGCTTATTTAAAATTGGTACATATAAAATTGCAAACAGTACCGGTAGCTGAATGAAGATAGATAGATTTAACCATTTATTGGAGAATGGTGAATATAAAACAGATCGCCTTTCTGAACGAAGTACATACGCCATAAAAAACTCAATAAGAATCAATGTTACAAAACAAAACGTTGTTGCTTTGGGTAGGTCTTTGCCCGTAAACATAGCCCACGTAAATATCCCCAGTGATGCCACAGTTATGCAGGCGCCTCTGGCAATAAGCAGACTAATAACTTTTTTAGTAAAAATACCTACCTTAGGATTCCTTGGCGGTCTATTCATTAAGTCTTTTTCATGAGGGTCTACTGCAAGCGCAAGCGCAGGTAGGCCATCTGTAGCTAGGTTTACATATAATATTTGTGCTGCTGTTAGCGGTAATGGTAAGCCCATAATAGTTGCACCAGTCATAATCCCTACCTCTCCTAAATTTGCAGAAAGTAAGTAGATAAGATACTTTTTAATATTTCCAAAGACACCACGTCCTTCTTCTATTGCAGCTACAATCGATGCAAAATTATCGTCAGTTAATTGCATAGCTGCAGCCTCTTTTGTTACGTCGGTTCCAGTAATACCCATAGCAATTCCAATATCAGCTTTTTTAAGCGCTGGTGCATCATTAACG
>CAYSVN010000004.1:17917-37016 GCA_964434585.1 uncultured Candidatus Peribacteria bacterium
ATCTCCTGTCATGGCAACAATTTCTCCACTTGCTTGCAAGGCAGATACAATACGCAGTTTATGTTCTGGCGACACGCGTGCAAAAGCTCCTACGGTTTGTAGTACCTTATTAAATTCTTCATCGGTCATGCCGTCAACCTCGGGCCCAGTAATAACACGCTCGTTTGTAATAATATCAAGTTCTGTTGCAATAGCGGCCGCAGTTACCGGATGGTCACCAGTAATCATCAGTACGCGAATCCCTGCATGTTTACATGTTTTTATAGCCTCTTTTGCTTCTGGCCTAGGCGGGTCAATCATGCCTACGAGTCCTAAAAATTTCATATCAGTAGTGGCGTCATCTATGTTTCGTACACCTTTTCTGGCAATGGCAATAACACGGAGTGCGTTACTTGCCATCTGTTCTGCAGTCTCTAAAATTTTCTGCCGCTGCTCTTCTGTCATTATTATTTCTTTGTGCTCGCCCCAAAGCCTTGTGCAAGAATCTAAAATTACTTCTGGCGCTCCTTTTGCGTAAGCCATAGAAGTTTCGTTAGTTTGGTGTAGCGTTGTCATTCTTTTTGTTTCTGATGTAAACGGTATTTCATCGAGCCTAGGCATTTCAGCGTCCATATTGTCTTTAAGGATTCCTATTTTTGCTGCAGCTACCACTATTCCACCTTCGGTTGGGTCCCCTTTTATGTCGTATCTCTGTTCAGATGTAACAAGACTTGCGTCAGAAGAAAGCACTCCAGCAATAAGGAGCTCTCTTAAGGCGTCGGTTGGTTGTACTTCTTTATTATCTGTCGTTAGTATTCCTGTAGGGTTATAGCCACTGCCAGATAGGTTAAATATTGTCCCTGCTGTATAAAGCGAACGTACTGTCATTTCGTCTTTGGTTAACGTGCCTGTTTTATCGGTACAAATAACAGTGGTAGAACCTAGTGTTTCTACAACGGGCTGCCTCCTTACAAGGGCATTACGTTTTACCATTCGTTGCACAGAAATAGCAAGCGAAATAGTAACAACAGCTGGCAGCGCCTCTGGCACCACTGCAACAGCTAAGGCAATACCAAACAGCAAAATATCTAACAGCGGTTCGCCACGCATATATCCAAGTACCGAAATAATTGCCACAATAACCAGTGACCCTTTAGCTAGCGTTTTACCTACTTTATCTAAGTTTTTTTGCAAAGGGGTTAGATCTTTTTTAACAGACTGTAACATCGTGGCAATTTTTCCAAACTCACTATTCATACCCGTTCCCGTAATAACAACCTTGCCTCGGCCATACGTTACCGTTGTACCCGAAAATACCATATTAGCCTTATCACCTATGGCAATATTTTGTTCTAAAGCATCTGCAGTTTTGCTTACCGGCAGCGATTCCCCTGTTAAGGCAGATTCATCTGTTTGCAAATTAATAGATTCAATTAATCGGCCATCTGCAGGTATGCGGTCTCCGGCTGCAAGCAGCACAATGTCACCTTGGACTATTTCTTTAGATGGTATCTCCATTGAGTTGCCACCCCTTAATACATTTGCCGTTGGCGCAGCCATACTTTTTAATGCTTCCATTACTTTCTCTGCTCTATATTCCTGGAAAAACCCTAGAAGTACCGCAAATAAAACAATCGCCCCAATAACAGAAGCTTCTACAGCGTGGCCTAAAAATGCAGATAAAACCACTGCAACAATTAAAATAAGGACTAGTACATTTTTAAGTTGGTCTATAAGTAAGCTTAAAGCAGTAACACCCTTAGATTCGGTAAGGCTATTCTCTCCGTCACGAAGAAGCCTTGTTTGCGCCTCTTTTAACGTTAGACCATTTTGCTCATTAGTATTTAGTTCTAAAAGAACGCTACTAAATGGTTGTGAATGCCAAGCTTCAGGTGTCATAAAATGAATAGTAAAATTTTAGCCAGTGTAACATTGAAATAGTCAAAATGTAAAAAACCTACCTAGATTTAGGTAGGTTTTTTAGTAGTTAATCTAAAAGCAGAAAATCAAACTTGATAAGCTGGATAATAATTGCAATAAATTACCCTCTTAAATCATTTTCATTTAAAATGATCCATTCCTCTAAGTCAGGGTGAAGTTCACCAGTTTTTTCGTACTCTGCAATTGCGTATGCAATACATTTAGCAATCTGGCCCGGTGTTAAAATATTATCCTGAATAAAACCTTCTGGACGTTTATCCGAAGTAACTCTTTTGCCGAGCATGTTTGCTAGTTTTACCGCTTTTGCGTTATCTAAGTGCGCCATCATAGCTGTATCAATTGCTCCTGGGTATAAAACAGATAAATCTACACCTGCTTCTTTTAATCCACCTCTAGCAGAATCCATAATATCACTTTGCTGAGCTTTCATTACCATATAAGGAAATTTTTGAGCTCTAGAATTTTCTCTAAAAAATGCCGTTACGGAATTAATATCTAGTAGTAGTTTATTGCCTTTGCTAGAATTAATCATTTTTTGTAATTTTTGCTCCAGAGCTGAATTTTGCACTTCGCGTAGACGATTTTTTTCATCATCTGAAACTTCAAGGGTGTCTAAATTAATTGCCGCTGCAAGTACTTGGTATTCAGAATCATCATCCATCATTGCAGCATAAGCATCTGATTTAGTGTCGAATAAGTTACCAGCTACATATAAAGTTGCATTAGTTTCTTCCGCCACTTCTGCAAGTAATTCTTCTCTTCTGCCACCTACTAAAACAGTATCAATTGAATCATCATCTTTAAAATGTTCAGCAACTGCTCTACCAACTCCGCTACCAGCGCCTGTAATCATTAAGCTTTTTATCATAAGTGTATTTAGAAAAAATTAATATTAGATTCTAAAGTACCATTTTAAAAGTAGCTGTGCAAATTTGCGTTGATGTTTTATTTGTTAATGGTCGGGGTGAAAGGACTCGAACCTTCGACCTCACGCTCCCAAAGCGCGCACTCTAGCCAACTGAGCTACACCCCGATTTATGAAAGCTAATAGAGCAATCGTTGCACTAGTATACTTATAAATTTAATTTAGCCAACAAGTTTTTTATAACTTAATCATTAGCTTAAAACTGTCATCCTGAGCGCAGCCGAAGGGTCGAGAAGTTTCATTGAGGCAATAGTAGATTTTGCGTTAAACTAATAATATGAAAAAATCTACAAAACTATTACTAATTACTGTTTACATTTTTGCATTTGTATTTGCAATAAGGCATACCTATAACAACTTACGCCAACCAGATGCTACGTTAAATCCAGATCCTAACCACACCCATGCCGACTTTGCCGTATGGATACAAGGTAAGCAAATGGACTTTGCCCAGTGGCAGTATATGTCTGGCGAACCTGGCACGCACGATAATGGCGATGCTAGATTTATTATTCCAGAAGATGCAGTAGAGCAGTGGGAGGCCGCCCGTGATGAACAAAAATATCTTCATAAACATTTACACTTACATGACGGAGTTGGAAACGTTATCCATCGCCATAAACCAGGTCTACCAATTTTAGATTTTCTAGGTTCAATTGGGTATCGCCAAGACGGCAATTGTATTTATACTGATGCCAATGTCCCCTATTGCGACACAGACGCATTGTACTGGCGCATGTTTATTAACGGAGAAGAAGTTAAGTTAGATGAGTCAATACCTATTGACTTAAGTTACGCTTTTGAAGATATGGATCAAATTTTACTAACATACGATGCAACTGATGAAGATGTAGCAACTCAACTAGATGCAATGACAGATGAAGCTTGTCTATTTTCTAAAACTTGCCCATGGCGCGGAACTCCGCCAGCGGAAAACTGTATTGCGGATCCAGAAATTCCTTGTGCAGCTCCTCTCGAATAAAGGTTGCAGAAGTTGCAAAAGTGTCAGAGGTGTAAAAGGTTTCTCATTTTAAAATACATATAAACATGAACCCTTCTTAAACCTCTGCAACCCCTGCAACGTGTAATATATTGTTTAAAGGTAGAATGATAGGGTGTACACGTGTACAATCATCCTATGTATTACTACACTGTAGTTACCACCGCAAAATCGAGCATGCTGGCAGATGGTTTAACGTACGAATATGGTCATGATATTAGTATTGGCTGCCTAGTAACAGTACCGCTGCGTAAGCAAACAGTAGAAGGAATTATTATTGCAAAAACAAATAGTAAGCCAGCTACAAGCTTTGAGTTAAAATCAATTACAAGCATTGTAGACAGCAGTCCTTTATTAAATACAACGCAAATAACCACCGCATTATGGTTAGCTAAATATTACGTAGCACCACTACGCAAAGTATTAAAGCTTAGTTTGCCCGGTGAACCTTGGAGTAAACTTCTGCCAGTAGTAGTAACTATGTACCGCTTAACAGACGAAGGCAGCAAGGCAGAACCAAAAGGAAAAAAGCAGCAAGCTGTTATTCAAGCGTTAATAGATGGGGACCTTAATCATAAGGCCCTAACAGCTATAGCTTCAACCGCTACGTTAAAAACAATGATGAACAGTGATTGGATAGAGAGTTATCAGGACATTCCTTTAGTGCCACAGTTAGAAGTTCAAAAACCGGTAATGGCAAGGCTTTCGCAGCAGCAGCAAAAAGTGTATGAATCTATAAAAAATTCCAACAAACCAACACTACTCTTTGGTGTTACCGGTAGTGGTAAAACATTAGTGTATCAACATTTAATTGCTGACGCTTTAGCTAAAGGTAAGCAAGCATTAGTGTTGTTGCCCGAAATCCTGCTAACAGAATTTTGTGTAAATGACTACTACAACGTGTTTGGAAAAAATAGCGTAGCTATTATCCATAGTCAGCTTACCTTAAAGCAAAAACGTGATACCTGGCGTCGCATTAAAGCTGGTGAAGTAAGCGTTGTGCTAGGGTCTCGTTCGGCCTTATTTATGCCATTACAGCAACTTGGTATTATTGTGATTGATGAAGAACATGAATGGACCTATAAACAAGACCAGACCCCAAGGTACCATGCTCGTACTGTGGCAGAACAAATGTGCGCGGCACTAAATATTCCCCTAGTGCTTGGGAGCGCAACTCCAAGCTTGGAAACTTGGACCAAGGCAACCGGTAAACAGTACGCGTTAGCTACATTACCCGAACGGTATGGATCACAAGACTTACCACCGGTAGAAATTATTGATTTAGGAGCTATTAACATGGGTAAAACTTATCCTATGTCTAAATATCTTAGCGACTCCATAAGGTCCACGTTAGATAAGGGAGAACAGGTAGTTCTCTTTTTAAACCATCGCGGTTATGCATCTGCTGTTATGTGTATGAAATGCCGCCGCCGCCTAGTATCGCCAGCGTCTAATATGTCATTAACATTGCATGGTAATATGGTAGCTGGTAGTAAATTAGTAGACCATTTAAGTGGTGAGCAGTTTGATATTCCTCCACATTGCCCAAGTTGTAGTAGTACAGAATTAATGCCTATTGGGGCTGGCACCCAAAAAATAGAGCAGCTACTTGCAACCATGTTCCCAGATGCTAATGTCCTACGTGCAGATCGTGACACACTTAAAAAACCTGGAGCAATTATACAATTGCTCGATAACATGCGTAGTGGCCATGGCGATATTCTTATTGGCACTCAAGCAGTAGTTAAAGGGCTTGATTTGCCAAATGTAACATTAGCAGCCGTGCTACTTGCTGATATTGGTCTTTCGCTTCCAACGTTTCGTGCTGGCGAGCGTGTTTTTCAGTTACTTACACAATTAAGTGGCCGTAGCGGTCGCCACAAGCCTGGTAAGGTTATTATCCAGACTTTTCGGCCCGATGCACCAGAAATTAAAGCAGCTGCGCAGCACAACAGCCAAGGCTATTTGGAGCAAGAGTTAAAAATGAGGCAACAGTTTAGCTATCCTCCAAGTGCAGAAATGATAAGGTTTTTACATAGAGGTGACGGTGCTAAGCAGAAAGCTCAGACGTTAAAACAAAGTATTTATAATGTTGATGCACAATGCTCTATTAGCGTTGCTCCTACAATGTACGGTGGTGGCAAGGTTTGGCACGTGCTTGTGCGTGGCCATAATTTACAAAAAATTATTGATGATATTGATCTGTATGGAGTAATTGTAGATCGTGATCCAATGGATATTTTATAGATAGTTGTGATTTTTTAACGATCTTGCAGGTAATGCTTTAGCTGCTTTTTTAAAAATCTCCATCCAGAACCACTTTTAAGAAATTTTTCACGTCCAATGGCATCCATTTTATGAGTGTATGTTTCACAGTAGATAAGTTTCCATCCTCTTTCTTTCGCTGTAGATTTATTTTTATGTTGATTATGTTCAGATAGTCTACGTTTTAAGTTGTTAGTATAGCCAATATACCATTTAGCATTTGGCACACTTTCAATTAAATAAACATGATACATAGCAGGTAAATATATCATACTATCTTTATAATATCATTATCTATTTCAATTCTGTTACTACGTGTTTGGCGGCGCCACGTTAGTCGCTCGCCAAAGTCACGTAAAACTGCTGCGCAGCACGTGACACTTAAAAAGCCGCATAGCGACTTTTACGTGGTGCCACGTGACAGAATTGAATCCTTCGGCTCCGCTCAGGACCTCCCTCGGACTTATTCGCCCTTTGGAATATTGATAATAAAGTGGTGCCACGTGACAGAATTGAACTGTCGACCTCGGGCTTATGAGTCCCGCGCTCTAACCAACTGAGCTAACGTGGCAATTTTGTTCAGCCAGTATGCTAAAAACTAACATAGTTTGCAATGTTATTTCTCTTCTAATTTTTTAAGAGCAGTTCCCAGTCGCTCTACAGCTAGTAGGCAATCTTGTGCACGTGGGTTTTTAGGGTCAAGTTCCACGGCACGCTTAAACAAACTAGTGGCTTTATCAATATGTTGTAGCTGCAAGTAGGCTACACCTAGGTCGCAGAGTGTTAATGGATTGTTGTTATCTAAATTAAGCGAGCGTTCTAGTGTTACGACACCTTGGGGTTTTTCGCCTTTATTAAAGAGCGACCAACCAAGGCAGCGTAGAATTTCAGAGTTATTAGGCTTAACTTTATTAGCCTTAACAAGTGAGGTTACAGAATCTTCCCACTGTTGCTGGTGCGAGTAAATAAACCCAATAATATAATGAGCCATTGCGCTTTTAGGGTCTAATTTTAAAGCTTGTTTAGCAGCCTTTAAGGCGCGATCATAGCTTTCAAGGCTTAGTTCGCAGTCTGCAATTTCCTCAAACGCAAATAAGTGATTAGGATCCATGGCAAGAGCCTGTTCATAAAATATTATAGCCTTAGCGTATTCGCCTTGGTCTTTAAAATACTGTGCTTTGTCTAGAATACTTTGCATAGGTTAACCGGGTGGAGCAAATAATACATAAAGAATGAAATTAAGTATAGCCTCTGCACCCGACCCTAGCACAGCCCCAATTAAGGCACCAATCATAATAGACTTACCTTTAGATCTTGATTCTTCATGAATGGCAGAAAAAACATAGGTTAAAACTCCAACTAAAAAAATAGCAATACAAACAGGGATGATAGAACTTGAAAGCAAATCAATAATACCTGCTATAAGTTTTCTTAAGCCTGTGCCAGCACTAGGGACAGTAAGACCTTGTCCATAGGTGGTTACGGGCCTAAGAAGCAGTGCAGCAGCGATACTAATAATAATTTTCATATTGTTAGTATATCATTTAACATGTCTTAACCCTAGGCTAGCATGCAGAGGCGTAGTACTATAGTGCTATGTTAAAAAAGTATACTGTATTATGTTTACATGGCTGGGGCGGTAGTCCAGAGTCGTTTACGGAATTGGCACAAGCTTGTAAAGGCCTAGAAATAAAATTAAAAACCCCTTTTTTTCCAGGATTTTATCCTGGTCAGCCAGTAAAAAAAGCTTTAACTATGGAAGATTATACTCAGTGGTTAGACCAAGAAATTAAGAATGTACCAAAAGATTCACCATTGATATTATTAGGGCATTCTCATGGCGGTCGCACCATAGCTCATTGGTTAACCGATAACACATTTGATCATAGCCGAGTGGTACATGTGCTATGGTGTGCACCAGCAATAATAGCCAACAAACAACAGTCTAAAAAAACACTTGGCTACCTTGGTGCTAAAATTGGCAATACCCTGCTTTCTGTACCGGGATTAAACATGCTAAAAAAACCAGCTCGAATATTATTATATAAAACATTAAGAGTACACGATTACGAGCAAGCTAGCTCTGTAATGCAGCAAACAATGCAAAATGTTATTAAGGCAGACTACACCGATAAACTCAGTGCTATTACCATGCCTATCGATTTATTTTGGGGTACAGAAGATAGCCTTACTCCATTTAAAGATGCTCTAGTTGTGCAAAAACAATTACCAAATAGCACATTACACACTATCCCTGGTGTGCGCCATGCTGTGCATCGCTACGCGGCAGACCAAATAGCTGCTACCATCACCACATTAATTAATGCTTAATCAATTATTAACTATTATTGGCTTTATTTCACCACTGCTACTATTTGCATGGCTTTGGCAAACAAAAGATTGGCGTATAGATAGGTTGCGCGAGCAGTTTCGAGAGACAGGCATTCTGCCAAACATATTTGGAAAACTTAGGCCGCTTATTATTATTATTTGCCTACCGTTGTTGGTATTAAGACCAAATTGGTGGCCACTGGTACCGTTACTAACTTTAGCAGTATTATTTACCATATATCTTGCAAAAAAACGTCAAAAATTTCCTAAAAAAACCTTTAAAACTCTTATTCTTTTAGGGCTATCTATCGGAATAAACTTATTGGTAATTTTTAGCATACCTAGTAACTGGTTACCGTTACTAACACTGCTACAGCCACTAGTTTTTTATGTTGCCTGGTTAATATTTTACCCAATAGACGTAGTGTTAAAAAATAAAATAAGAACAGCTGGTGCTACAATGCGAAGCCAATACTCAAACCTTAAGGTAGTTGGTATTACAGGCAGTGTTGGCAAGTCTAGCTGTAAAGAAATATTAGGTCACTTACTTCAAGATAAAGATCCATTGGTTACTCCAAAACATATTAATACTGACTTAGGCGTTAGTAAGTGGCTACAAAATGTGCTGCCAACAATAAAGAAAGAGGAAGAAAAAATAGTCATTGTAGAAATGGGTGCTTACCGCCTAGGAGAAATTAAAACGTTGTGCGACATCGCGCAGCCGCAATACAGTATTATTACCGCATTAGGACAACAGCATATTGGCTTATTTGGCTCACAGGAAAAATTAATACAAGCAAAGTCCGAAATTTTTACAGCCTTGCCGCCAGATGGAATTGCATTTATTGAGCAAGAAGCTAATTTTTCGAAGCAGGCATTAACATTTGCAAAAACAAACATTATAACCGTCGGTCCTCATACTAATATATTTGTAAGTGATGTCGTAGAGACTGAAGTAGGACAGTCGGGAATATTAAACATCAATAGTGCAAAGCAAGCATTTACCATTCCATTACACGGGCAGCAAGTACTACCTAGTGTCCTACTCTCGGTAGCCACTGCTATGCAGCTGGGAATTAAAATAGAGCGCATTATAGAATTACTGTCATCTATTCCCCTGCCAGACCAAACGTTCACCATTATTAAAAAAGGTGATATTACCGTATTGGATGACTCTTATAATGCTAGTCCTAGTAGTTTTAAGGCAGCAATAAACTGGGCCAAAAAAAGGCCAGAAGAATTAAAAATCCTTGTAACCCCAGGCTTAATAGAACTAGGATCGGCAAGTAACAGTATTCACAAAGAATTAGGAGAGCTTTGTAGGGATGTATTTGCAGAGGTGATATTTACTGGTAATGGTGATAAAAAAGCGTTTGAACAAGGTTATGGAAAAACGACACTACCGCGTTACAGTAAAAACATTGATGCAGATTTGCTTGTCATTGAAGGTAAAGCGAATATTAATATTTAAGAAAACCCTTTCCTGTAAGCCTCAAGGTCTCTTAAGCATTTACTTAGTAGCGCTACTGCGTCATGACTACTTTCAGATCTGTCCAGCGCATCGTGCCCATCATTAGAGATATTCCAAAGAAATACAAAGCCTGTTTCCCGTGTATAAGAAACAGAAATAGAATAGGTATTTTCTTCGTCTTCTCGCATCCAAACTTCTGTACCTTCTTCTAAAGTATAAAGGTTGATGTACCCTTCTCTCTCAAGATAAAAAGCTAATCTACACCATTTTTCAAATTGTTGAGAGAATGTTTCTAGTCGACTTCGGATATCACAACTGTCAAAATCTTCAGTGTTAATTAATAGTTTTCTGGAAAAATTTCCAACATGACCAATAAAAAAACATTCTAGATTGTTGCCAACCTTTTGAATAATAACATTGTGGTCATTAATATTAATAATTACCTTGCTATTATCATTGTTTTTAATGATGCCAGGTTCTGTAAAAGAATCAAAAAGAGAAACCTCATCTTCGGAAAAAACTTTAACTTGTAATAAATTTCTTAGCTTAGCTAAAAATTGATGAAAAATAACAATACGCGCTCCTTGAAGTTCAAACGATTGATGGTTATCTTTAGAATTAATAGTGCCAATTGCACTAAACTTACCTTCGTGCTCTGTTAGCTTTAAGTGAGCATTCGAATCTTCAGACGAACGAGACCACTCTAACTCCGCTGGTGAATGGGGCTGCATTCCATGAGAACGAAGTAGTTGTTCGTGTCCGTTGGTTACATAATTAAATCTTTTCATATAAAAAATAGATTCTACTATATCACCCTTCATAAATATTGCAATATTGCTATACTGCCTACGTGCAACCTATTCACCACACGTTTGGCCCACATGTAACGAAGCAATTTGCTTGGCATGCACTTAAGCTGCTACTGCAGCCCTGGGCTTATAAAAACGGTAAGGCGCCAGAGCAAGTACGTAAAAGGCTAGAAAAACACTTTGGTGGAAAAGCCTCTTTATTTATAAGTGGGCGCGATGGATTAAGAGCTTTATTAAAAGCACAATACCAAGAATGTGATGAAGTAATTTTACAGGGTTTTACCTGTATAGCGGTAACAAACGCCATTGTAGCAGCTGGATTAAAGCCGATTTATGCAGATTGTAGTCGTGAAACATTATGTATGACAAAAAGCTCTGTAAAAAACGTTCTTTCGGCGAATACAAAAATGTTGGTGTTTCAATGTACATTTGGTTCTTATCAAGGCTTAAAAGAGGTGTACGAGTTATGTAAAACAAACAATATTAAACTTATTGCAGATATTGCACATGTTATTCCCGATGGTAACACGGCTATGAACCGGGAGTATTTAGAGGCTGTAAAAAACAATGCCGATTATGTATTTATGAGCTTTGGTAGAGATAAAGCAATAAGCAGTATTACCGGTGGAGCCATTGTAGATTTACATGGACAGCAGCAGTTTGATGAACACTTAGCAATGCCATCATTATTTAGTATTAAACGTTGGCTACTGTATCCGCTTTGGTACATTATTGCAAAGCCTTGGTACCATATTGCAATTGGTAAGGCAGTTATGCAATTTGCTGCAAAAACAAATTTGCTAGCGAAGGTATACTCTAAAAAAGAACGCGTTGGAACAATGGACGCCACTATTTATGGATTCCCTAATGCGTTAGCAGAAATTTGGCTAGCGCAATGGAAAAAATTGGCAGCTATTAATGGACATCGCTTTAGGTTAACAGAAAATTATTTAGCGCAGTTAGCTAGTAGTAAAGCTACCATTGGTAGTACATTTTTAGAACCAGCCAGCTATAACAGGCTACCATTATACATAGCAGATGCAGCCACTATGCGCCAAGAACTAAAACAAAAACAAATTTATGTTAACGATGGTTGGTGTGAAGCTGTTGTGTGTCCAGTTTCTATAAAAGCGCAGTATACATATTATAATTCTGGCTCGTGCCCAGAGGCTGAGTGGATCGCGCAGCATATTATCTCGCTCCCCTGCCACCCAACTATGACTCCTGCACAACAAGAGCGACTTTTTACACACCTTAAACCTTACCTAACATGAGTCAGACGTTATTTATTATTCTTATTGCCACAGTTGGCATGCATTTATTAGCTATTTGGTTATTTCCAAAGTTAGGACTAATGGACTATCCAGAGCGTTACGGGTTAACGCGTGAGCGATTACCTTACCCTACTGGCATACTAGCAGTACTACTGTTTGTGTTATGGTTTTTAATAAGTGTAGAGCTAAGTATGCAATCGGTAGGATTGGTATCAGCAGTGATTATTTTAGCAGTCATCAGCGCAAAAGACGACCATCAGCATATTTCGGCAAAAGTACGTTTGGTAGTACAGCTTATTTGTGCGTTTATTATATTCGCGACTGG
The DNA here is from genome assembly GCA_964434585.1 of uncultured Candidatus Peribacteria bacterium. GTDB lineage: Bacteria > Patescibacteriota > Gracilibacteria > Peribacterales > Peribacteraceae > CAYSVN01. Next base: position 30,238 of record CAYSVN010000004.1, read on the forward strand.
AACAAGAATTTACACACTAACATCGCCGCTAGAAGGTATGTTTCCAGGTTTTGAGTTAATTTCATTAGATGCTATTAATGTAACCCTTCCATGGCTTGGTGTGCTGCCTGTGGTAAGTGGTATATTTACAGTGCTTTGGTTAATGTTAACAACCAATGCACTTAATTGGTTTGATGGCATTAGGGGTCAGGTTTCATCCCTTGCGTTTATTGCATTTACAACCATAGGACTTCTAGCATTTTACCGTAATAACCAACCAGAGTTTGCAATGATTGCATTCGCAATGGCTGCAATTGCACTAGGTTGCTGTTTATTTGATGTTCCAAAACAAAGGGTATTGCTTGGTGATACCGGTGCAATGTTCTTTGGATTAATGATAGGAGTTTTAACCATTTACGCAGGTGGTAAAGTAGCTACAGGCTTTTTAGTACTAGGTGTACCGCTTATTGATTTGCTGCTAGTGACCCATGGTCGCATTGTTAGCGGAAGGCATCCATTCCACGGCAGTCAACATGGTGAACATTTACATCACCGATTGCTAGATAAAGGCTGGTCACGCCCTCAAGTATTAACGTTAACCATTAGCCTAGGTTTAATATTTGGTATTACAGCTTTATTTTTAAGTACATTAGGAAAATTTATATTAGCTATTATTTTGTTTGGAGTGATGGTTAGCTTAAGAAAATGGAGTCAGCCGTTAGAGAAATAGTAAAAACCCATTGCAATCATAGTCTCATTTAAATATGATAGCAGTCCTGATGTGGCCTGGTAGCTCAGGGGTAGAGCACCCGCCTGAAGAGCGGGGTGTCGTCAGTTCAAATCTGACCTGGGCCACCATCATTTATATGAAAAGAGACGAAGTACAAACCATCCTCCTAGATTTCTTTGGAAGCAAAGATGTTCTTGGTATTTACTCACTTAATTATAGCGAAGATGAGTTGCGGCATTATTTTTTAACACATGCTAATCTTGATATCATCCCTGATGATATTTCGAATCTAAATGACAATGATGTTTCAGCCTACCTGGAAACAGCTTATCAATTTATAGACGAAAAAGATAATCTTCATACTCAAGAAAAAAGCCGTCAATTCAGACAGCTTATTTCAAATTATTTGTAAAATTATTTTTCTACTTTATCTTTTTTCTTAGGTTTGGTAGTAGTTTTTTTAACAGCATGCTCAAGGCTTAATTTATCTTTATGGAGCTTAACGTTAACAGTGTCTCCTTCCTTAAAGATGCCTTTTAGCATTTCTTCAGCCACTAAGTCCTCTAGTTCATTTTGAATAACGCGGCGAACGGGCCTCGCGCCATACTCTGGGTCAAAACCACGCTGTGCTAGATGGTCTAACACTGGAATACCTGCCTGCAAGGTGATATTTTTATCTTTAAGTCTACGGCCTAAATCATCAACATGCATTTTAACAATTTTACGAATGTCTTTTTGGTTTAATGCATTAAAGATAACCGTATGATCAATACGGTTGATAAACTCTGGGCGGAAATTATCTTTAAGTTCAGCCATAACCTCAGCACATTTAGCATCATATTCTTTTTGCTCATTTGTTTCTTTGTCACCAGTCTGGAAGCCAATAGTGGCCGCTTGTTTGGTTAGTTTATCAGCACCAATATTACTAGTCATTACAATAATAGTGTTGCTAAAGTCTACTTTTTTACCAGCGCCATCGGTTAGGTTACCATCTTCCATAATTTGCAGAAGCACATTAAAGAAGTCTGGATGAGCTTTTTCAATTTCATCAAACAATACAACGCTGTAAGGCTTACGGCGCACTTGTTCTGTTAGTTGCCCACCATCTTCGTAACCAACGTAACCAGCAGTAGTACCTGTTAATCGTGATACATTGTGGCGTTCCATAAATTCGCTCATATCAATTTTAATAAGCGCGTCTTCGCGGTTAAAAATTTCTTTAGCAATAGTGCGCACCAGTTCTGTTTTACCAACCCCAGTCGGTCCTAAAAATAAAAACGAACCAATTGGACGATCTTCATGTGAAATACCAACACGACTACGCCTAATAGCCTTCGCTACTTTTTCAATCGCTTCGTTTTGGCCGACAACACTTTTACGTAGCACAGTTTCTAATCCTTGTAAGCGTTTTGTTTCCGTTTTAAGAAGTCTAGTAACCGGAATACCAGTCATGCGCGCAATTACGGTTGTAATGTCATCTTCAGTTAAGGTAATTGGGCTTCGTTTATCGCCATCTCCATGGGTGTGAAGCTTCTTTTTCTTATCTTCTAAATCTTGCTGCTGCTGCTTAAGGGTTAGTGCTTTTTGGTATTTTTGATTACGAATAGCCGCTTGTTGCTCTACTACTAGTCGTTCTAGTTGTTCGTCTAGTTTTTTAAGAGCAGGGTCTGGTGCCATACCGGCTAAGCTTTTACCAGCTGCTGCTTCATCTATTAAATCGATAGCTTTGTCTGGCAAGTATCTATCGTTAATATAGCGCTTAGAAAGTTTAACAGAAGCCGCTACAGCTTCCGCAGAAATCGAGATATTATGGTACTCCTCAAAGCTTTCTTTAAGTCCTTCAAGAATCTGGATAGCATCTTCAGTACTTGGCTCTTCTACCATAATGGTTTGGAAGCGACGTTCAAGCGCACGGTCTTTTTCAATAGTTTTGTATTCGTTAAGGGTAGTAGCACCAATTAATTGTAAGGCACCGCGTCCTAAGGCTGGCTTAAGGATATTTGCACCATCAAGTGAGCCTTCTGCAGAACCAGAACCAATAATAGTGTGAATCTCATCAATAAATAAAATGATGTTATTCTCCATTTCTACCGCCTCTTTAATAATATCATCAAACCGTTGCTCAAACTCACCACGGTACTTTGTACCAGCAATAAGTGAGCCCATGTTTAAGACACGAATTTCTTTACCACGTAGTCCAGGAGGAACACTTCCCTCCTCTATTCGCTGAGCTAATCCTTCAATAATTGCTGTTTTACCAACACCTGGCTCACCAATTAATACAGGGTTATTTTTTGTTTTACGGTTTAAAATATGCACAATGCGTTCAATCTCTTCATCACGGCCAATAATTGGGTCTAGCTTATTCTCTTTAACTTTTTTATTAAGGTTGTCGGTAAAGTAATCAAGTGCTGGAGTTTTACTTTTTTGTTCTCCATTTGCAGTGCTTCTACGGCGCTTAAGGCCTTCTGGCTCTGCGCTCATACCACCAATAATTGCTCCCTGTAAGCCTTGAAATAAACTATCTAAAGAATCCTCTAGATTATGAGCATCTTCTTTAAAGTCGTTAATTTGGCCAAACATTTCCTCAATATGCGCTTTTAAGTCAGCTGGTTCTACTTGCATTTGCTCTAAAATTTCTGTCGCCATATTTTTACCACTACTAACCAGCGCGTATACCAAGTGTTCGGTTCCAACATTAGGGTGTTTAAATTTACTAGCAATAACCACGCTTTGTTCAATAACGGTATGTAGGTCACTAGTTAAGCCATGCTGAATGTCTCCGCCCTCAATATCTTTACGTTCTCCAAGAGACTTCATTAAAATACGGACATTTTCTTGCGTGACACCAGCACCGGTAAAAATAGAAAACCCAAGTGACTTAGGAATACTAAGCAGTGCAAGTAGTAAATGCTGCGTGCCAATAGCACTAGCGTTAATGTTTTTCGACTCCTGCTCTGCAATTTGTAGAGACAGGCGAGCATTTGGTGTAAATCGATCGAATGAAGGCATAAAAATTTAAGAGGTATTCAATATCAATTTATTATAACATAGATCGCTTAAGGGCGTATGTAGCCATAAAACGATGTGCTAAGTAAGTAAAGTGATCATTAGCATTATTTTAGCACTCTTGCCATTAGAGTGCTAATCTTTTTATGTATTTTATATTTATAAGCTCTCACTATTTCTAAGAGTTTGTATTTCATTAGGTAAGTCATCAAGCGAAACAAGCTTTTCACCTCTTAGATAATTGAATTCTGATTCATTACTACGTAGTAAGGTAATACTGTAGCCAATTTGATTTAAGGCTTGAATAATACTTCGTTCTTCATCCGAAAAACGATATCCCCTTCCTTGCTTTACCCCTTTTCTTTTATGTTTTGTTGCAAGATACTCTGGAAGTGGAACAAGCGTCGAAACGGTCGTTTGAAATTGGCAATCACTATCTAAGCCAGAGATTCTTGCTTTTGCTGAGCTATGTAATAACGGTATGTTCGATTGTTCGATTGGTACCTGTAAGCCATTTGGGCGAATAATATCAGTTATATCACCATTAAATTCATCTTCAGATAAAATAGATAAAGCTTCAACTGCAGCTTCTGCACACTGGTGAAACTTAGTAGGTGAAAATGAACGCTCTTTAAGTTGTTGTTCAACAAAATGGCTAAATATTTTAGACTTGGTTAATGTTAATGTTACTAATTTTTCTCGATAGTCTGTTGATTTTTTAGATATAACTTTATCAATTCTAGCCTGGCTAACACCTTGAAGTTCTAAATAAGTTCTTAATTTTTTAGCAAAAAAATCAACAACGTTATCAATTGGGCTTGTGAAGTCACTTGGCAGTATTTCAGAACTAGGGGTAATCATAAGTTTTTAGCAAGATCTCATCTTATGTATCATTAAAACAATAGTCAAATTACTTCCCCCTCTTTTTTTAAATCAATCTACTTCTTTTTCCGTCTTTTTTTAAAATTGCTTACTTTTTCATCCGTTGCGTCAATAATATTAAAAGCCTTAAGGACATTGTTCCAAACACTATCCACAAACGTCATGGGTGCCATTACTTTATTTTCTACAGTCTCACAAACATGGTCTGTGCGCTTAACAATTTTACGCACATCTACCAAAATAGTAAGCACGTAAATAAGTACTGCAATAAGGAGGATTGCAACGACAATCCAAAGCATTGTTAGTAGGGCAGAAATATCAATGGTCATAAACGTTTAAGAGTACAGGTAATAACTGTTATTATTATAGCAGATGAACCAGATTCTAACCACCATTTGGCACCTACCACGCAATGTTGCCATTGTTATAATGACAGGTTACCAATACACACTTTCACCAGACCATGGTCTATTAAAAGTGTTTTACCCTCATGGCTGTTGCGCCTACGCTGTTACCTGCAGTCAGTATTCTAAATTATCGTTTAAAAAAAATGGCTTTATAGTTGGGTTATTAAAAACCATAAAGCGAGTCGCTAGTTGTCACCCATTTAAGAACAAGCCTCGTCAATCTGCATCTTAACTTCGCCCAGCTTAGCATCGTATTTACGAGAACTAAGCGCGTTAAGTCCAGATAGCATTTGGCTAAAACCGTCTTTAGCGGCATCAAGTCGACGGTTTAATGTGCGGCAGTAAACAGCATCATCGCTTTCATTGCCTTCTTTTAGCAGTAGGCTAATGGCTGTTAAATTTTCCTCCATTTGCGCCTGCCCTGGTAAATCATTTTTATCAGAACCATTGCTCATGCTTACGTATGTTCCAATACCAAGAATAAGTAAAACAATAATAATTAATAACGGTTTTATAAATGCGGGACGGTTCATAATATTTTAGGTTAAATAGTAAAAGTTTCTCCTTCTTTAATGTCAAGATACTTGATTCCTGCCGCTTCTACAAATTTAGCTGCAAGCATTCTAAACGGAGCTCCATGCGCAGCGTGTAGTAGTCCATCATGCACCGAAAAACACTGCGTAGGATTAATAGTTTTAGCGTAGTCAATAACTTCACTCGTTTTACACCAAGGGGCAACAATTGGTAAGGCAAGTGTATGCACACCAACATTAGGGATATAAAATGCATCTCCAGGGTAAAGCAAGGTGTCATTAATAAGTAATGCTGTATTTAACACAGGAGTTATGTCTTCATAAATTTCTGCGTGGTCACAGTTCCAAGTTTGTACTTTCACCCCTTTAATATCTAGCTCTCCTCCTTCGGTCATAATAGAGTGTGCAATATTTTTCTCATCAAGTAGTGCAGCGGTTGATGTGTTAGTATAAACAGTAGCGTTAGGGTTATGTTTAGCGATCTCTTGTAACGAAGGAATATGTAAATGATCTGCGTGCTCATGGGTAATGAGCACTGCGTCGATATTTTCTAATGTATTTTGCCCGTCTGAAAAACAGCCAGGATCGGTAAGAAGTCGAGTGCCATCAACCTCTATTAATAAACAGCAATGTCCAATTTTTGTAATATTCATAATAATGACAGTGTAGCATTAGAAGTCGATTCTTAAAATAGTGCTGAAGACGACCCTCCTCCGCTCATTTAACTTTTAATATTCTCATTTTTTTCCATTGCTTTAACATCAATAGCTTCGGCGTGGTCTTTGGTGGCATTGTAAATGTACGCAAGGTACGCCGAAGCCTCCTCAGGTTAGTAAGAATTTATAAAAACTTAAGATTAAAAAAATCTTAGGCGAAGGCGGCCGATTTTTACATCTATGGCAACTATCTTAGTAATGCTTTAATGCAAATGCTCTACCGGAACCAGATTTCAAATAGATTTCAAAATCTTCTGCCTTTTTTCTACAAGAAAATGCTGTGAATCCAACTAGTTCCCACTTATTCCATTCCTGTAAATACTTACTGGTATATTTACTTAAGCCTTCGTTATGCTCAGTAAATCGACGGTTAATGTCATTAGTAACGCCAATATACCAATGCTGTTTATCTTGGGTTTGTAATGAGTAAACATAATGCCACATATAGGTGTATAATAGTACACCTATTGTTAAACAACAAGGATAAAATGTATCTGTTCCATTTGCTATCTCGTCACCATTT
>CAYSVN010000005.1:0-10503 GCA_964434585.1 uncultured Candidatus Peribacteria bacterium
ATTTTATGGTGAATAGCATCTGATTTTGTTTTAGCATAACCAAGCATTTTCTTTGGCAAGAGACTCTCTATCCAAAGTAAAACTTTTTCACGCTCTAACTGAATAAAGAAGGCCAGTGCCAAAACTATAATAAAGCTTGCAAAGAATGTTACAACTGAACCAGCAATTTGGAATGAGGTTGATGCAGCAGAAGAAAGTGACTCAGATAGTCTATCTAGGCTGCCACTAAACTGCTCTGCAGAAAGGCCATCTAATGTTGCTTGTAACCAGCTGTTAAATTGAATGTTCATTCCATCTGAAAAGAATGGAACTAAGATAGCTTCGCCACTAGCCAAGTTACCTGATACCGTCGCAATTTTTTGAGAGATTTGAGAAATCTGCTCAGCAATAATTGGAATAAAAGATACAAGTAGGAAGCCAAGAATAACCAAGGCTACTAAGTAAAGAACAATAATCGCAAGGGCGCGTGGAAATTTGTAACGCTCTAGAAAGCGAACGCCAGGGTCAATAACTGTTGCAAGAAATGATGCAAGAATAAGTAAAATAAACTTATCGCGTAAAATGTAAGCTAGCTGGCCTGCGATGTAAATACCCGCGATACACAGTGTTGCAAGTGCAATATTGCTCAACGAAAAACTGATTTTTAATTCTGGTAAAGCATCTTCTATTGGCAGTTCTATTTCTACTTGGTCATCTTCTTTTTGCTTATTTTTTTTTGCATTACCAATAATATCTTGAGCTTTTTCGCTTAAGTTTTTAAGTGAGCCCAAACTTAGTAATTGTTTTTTCCAAGACATATTATAACTATTTTACCATATATCGCTACTTTCTGACACTTTATTCTTGCTGTTTTTGTGTAAAAGGCTAGATTTTTGTTAAATATTATTCGCTCCAAAACCATCTGTTAAAATAAAGTCCAAGATAGCAAAAGAGCAAATACAAATTATTAAACCAACGATAGCATTACGAATGCGTTTTTTTCCTTCTTCACCTGTTCCAAGTACGCCACTAAATGCATATTCGTATGCACCCCACAGCATCATAATAAAAAATATTGCTCCAAAAAAACCAAATATTAATTGAATAATTTCGCCAATAAAAAGTGGAATGCAAGACATTGTTATTTTTCCAGTGCTAAATTCGCAAACACTATCATTTATAATTAGGCCTGTATCTTGCGCAAAGGTCGTTAATGGCATTGTTAATATTGCTAATGCGTACCAGATATTTTTTATGTTGTTCATAGTATTATTATAGCATGTATTAGGAATTAGGTGTTAGTAATTAGGGATTAGAAACCTACATACTAACCCCTAATCCCTATGCTTAAGCGTTACTATAATCTCAAAATACTATATTGCTCAACGTAGCAATCCGTCTTATACTCGCTGCTCATGTTTTCTTGGAACGATACAACTCGGCCCGTTGTTGCTCTGGCTCCTATGTCGGGAGTAACCGATAGTAGCTACCGTCAACTTATTAAACTGATTGAACCAAGTACTGTTGTGTATACAGAGTTTTTATCATCTGATGCTATATTTTACGGAGGAGAAAAAACAATGCGTATGATGCAATTTAACGCCGAAGTGGAGCGTCCGTTTATTGTGCAGATTTTTGGAGCGGACCCAGACCATTTTTTAGAAGCCGCAAAAGTAATTGAAGGCATGGGGGCAGATGGTATTGATATTAATATGGGATGCCCTGCTGCAAAAGTTGTTAGTAGCTGCCATGGTAGTGCACTTATTAAAAACTCAGACCTCGCAGCAGAAATTGTGCAAGCTACTAAAAAAGCGGTCAGTATTCCTGTTAGTGTAAAAACGAGGCTTGGTTGGGACACCAAGGAAACACTAGTGGAGTTTGGTAAAAAAATGGTGGAAGCTGGCGCAGAGGCATTAGCGATTCATGGTAGAACTTATAAACAAAAGTATAAAGGCGATGCTGACTGGGATCCTATTTATGAGTTAAAAAAACATGTAAATGTACCTGTGCTTGGTAATGGAGATGTTCGTTCTGCACAAATAGCAGTTGATAAATTACAAAACTTAGATGGTGTAATGGTTGGCCGTGGAACCTATGGAAACCCATGGATTATGCGCGATATTAAAAAGGCGTTTGAAACAGGTGTGATTGAAAACACAAAAGAATCGTTAACATTCGAGCAAAAAATTCCTGTTATTTTGCAACACTGCGAGCTGGCAGTAGAGCATAAAGGTGAGGAAAAAGGAATTTTAGAAATGCGTAAACATTTTAGCAGTTACGCTAGAGGTTTTGATGGTGCTGCCGACTTACGTGGGCGTTTAGTACACGCTTGTACTATGAAAGATGTAAAAGACTTATTGAAATATTAAAATGTGTTACTTCTACCTTTTTGTATCGACAAAAAAATGAACAGGTGCTAAAAAAACAGCCCTTTCCTAATAATTTAGGAAGGGCTTAGAATGTTAACTGGAATAATGCACTATCCGGATTCAGCGCCGTTTTCTTCTGCTTCAGCCATGATTCGCTGAATGTTTCGAGCTGGAGTACTAAGATCATCTACGAGACTCAACATCTTTCGGAGATGCCTATTCAGTATCTTGCTCTCTTCGACCAAGACTGCATTTTGAGCTTCAGTAGCTTCTATTTTTTTCCTTAGCTCTGCGTTTTCTCGGTATGCATCGCCTAGTCTTTGTTGCATTTTTGCAACATCAGCCATGATGTCTCCTGTGAATAAATAAAGAAATAGTTGTTGTTAACAAATATATAATAAAACCTTAATTATATTTTGTCAATATTTCTTTTCTATATATTAAAAGTAAATAATACCATTGACTTTAGCTTTTAATCAGCGACAATAAGGGCAACAGAAGATCTTGGTTACCCGTTTCAATGGAGACTTAAGGATACTGTTAATTTATTTCCCTACTCTCTATTTTCTATGTACGAAGATAAAACACTTCCTTGTAAGGATTGTGGCAACGAGTTTGAGTTTACCGCTGGTGAACAAGAATTCTACGAGGAAAAAGGCCTTAGCGCCCCTCAACGTTGTAAAGACTGTCGTGCAGCTAAAAAAGCTCGCATGAATGGTCCACGAGAAATGCACCCTGCCGTTTGTGCAGAGTGTAACGCAGATTGCGAAGTGCCTTTTAAGCCACGTCCAGTGGAAGAAGGTGGTAAGCCTGTGCTATGTCGTGACTGCTTCTCTGCAGCACGCAACTAGTCTTTACGTTTTAAAAACGTAACTTATAAATTATCCCTGACCTGCGTCGGGGATTTTTTATACCTCAGTTGCTTTGCGAGACATAAAACTAATCGCTTTTCTGGGTAGGAATCTAATAACAAACCTCAGCATAAAAGCTAAGCTGAAAGAATCTATAACGGTAGATTTTCCTTTTAACATAGCGTTGTAACCTACAGCCGCAGTCTGCGAGGCTGGTTTTTTAAAATTGATTTTAACCTTATCCATCCCTGCGCGTTTTTTAAATTCTGTTGCTACCGGCCCAGGGCAAAGTGCTGTTACGGTTACGTTACTGTTATGTAATTCTTCTGCCAATGCTTCACTTAGCGAAAGCACATAAGCTTTGGTTGCATAATATGTTGCCATAAATGGTCCTGGTATAAAGCCAGCTGTACTGGCAACATTTAAAATTTTACCACTATTGCGCTTTACCATACTTGGCAAATAAGCATGGCATAACTCTGTGAGCGCCTGCACATTTAGTTCTACCATATCGCGATCGTTTGCTGTGCTACGCTCCCAAAATCTTCCATGACCACCAAAGCCAGCGTTGTTTATAAGGATATCAATGTTAATCCCCTGTTTTTCGATATTCTCTACTAACATTTGCACTGCCCCATTTTCAATAAGATCCATTACAATTACAACGACACTTACGCTGTACTTAGATTCTAATTCTTGTTTTAGTCTATTGAGCTCTGGTTCACGGCGGGCAACAATAACCATATCTCCACCATGTTTTGCGTGGCAGATAGCCAGCTCGTGGCCGATGCCGCTAGAGGCGCCTGTAATAAGTGCAGTATTATTCATATTTGAATACTATCTTACTTCTACTTTTTTGTAACTAAAAAAAGAGCCCCAGTCAGATAACTGAGGACTTGAATGATTTTCGAGTAATCCATTATGGCAACTCTTTGGAACCAACCAGCTCTCGAACCCGCTCTTCTAAATCACTGGCGTCAAACGGCTTCTTAAATACCTCGTCCGCTTTTGCGCGATCATACGTAATTGGATGACCGTCCTCGGGAAGCAAGGTAATGAGAATTGCTTCGGAAAAATCAGGGTCTTCTCGGAGATTTTTGCAGATTTGCATCGCTTCCACCTTTCCGATAGAACAATCGATAATGATGCAGTCTAGATGCCAGCTTTCGACCTGAATACCAGTCTCAAAACCATTGGCGGCAACTGCCACCTTAAATGATTTCTCGGATGACATTTCACGTTTGAGGTCATCGATAAGAACCTGATCTTGAGCGACGATCAAAATTTTGACCATCATTTCATCTTCTAAATCTCCTAAAGGCATTCCATGCTCTTTAAGAAACTTAATCAGGAACTCACGCGGAATCCGGCGGTCTTGTGATCCAGGAATTCGGTAACCTTTAAGGCGGCCTGTATCAAACCATCGAACAACTGTGCGTGGAGCAACCTTACAAATCTTGGCTACTTGGCCAATTGTAAAAACTTTCATCTTATATTTCCTGTTTCTAGAAATGGGAGTTGTTGAATTGTTAAAAATCTATATTATTATAAATAATTATTTAAATTTGTCAATATACACTATTGATCTTTTGTTTAATAAAATCTTGAATACTGGTGAGGTTTTATTGCTAAAACAAATCTAAGTACTCTCCATACCCTTCTACCTCTAGGCGTTCTTTTGGAATAAAGTGCATCGCGGCACTGTTCATGCAGTAACGCAAGCCTGTAGATTCTTTTGGCCCATCATTAAATACGTGGCCAATGTGATTATCTCCATGTTTACTACGAATTTCGGTACGGGTTGCAAAGAGGCGCTTATCTTCTTTTTCCACAATGTTATCTGGCTCTAATGGGCGCACGAAACTAGGCCAACCAGTGCCCGATTTGTATTTATCGGTAGAACTATACAGCGGTTCGCCAGAGACAATGTCCACATAAATACCTTCGTCTTTATTGTCCCAGTACTCATTATTAAATGGACGCTCGGTTCCTTCATGCTGGCTAACTTTATATTGAATAGGTGTAAGGGCTTTTTTTAATACTTCATCACTTGGCTTTACAAAGGTGTCGGCATCAAACCCATCTCCATCCATCGACGGCAATACAATCTGCTCTCCTTTTGGATTTAGCTCGTCTTCGGTCCAAATAGTTTCTAGGTACTGGTCACGGCCAGAACCATTACGGTAATAACGATACTTTAACGGATTTTGCTTATAGTAATCCTGATGATAACTCTCTGCTGGGTAAAAGGCCTCAAATTTTTCGACCGCGGTTACAATTGCAGCGTTATATTTACTAGATGCATTCAGTTCTACAATGACCTCTTCGGCAATGTTTTTTTCTTCACTATTACTGTAATAAATAGCAGAGCTGTATTGGAATCCACGGTCCACAAAACTACCACCTGCATCTGTTGGGTCTATTTGCTTAAAGAGTCCGTATGTTAAATCGCGGTACGTAATTTTATCTGGATCATACACAACTAATACTGCCTCACGGTGTCCAGTTAAACCACGTGCTACCTCTTTATAGGCAGGATTTTTTTCGGGACCACCGCTAAAGCCAGAAATAGCAGTTACGACGCCTGGTAGTTTTTCAAACCCAGCTTCGACACACCAAAAGCAACCACCGGCAAATACAGCTTCGGCTGTTTGGCCATCATAGTTATCAATAATATCCATTTTTGTTTGGACATCTTGCGAGTCGGGAGCATTTAAAGAGCAGGCGGTAAGAATACTAGCAGCCATAAGAGTAAAGGTGGGAAGGTGTAGTTTCATACTGTTATTATACTCCTCTATTCTTAAGAGGCTATTAAGATGTGTTGTGTGAGCTACAATTTCTTTCTATAGCTCTTCCCGACCCTATCCGCTGTGGCAGAGAGAGAAAGAGAAAGTGACTTACGTTTACAAGAGACTAAATCTACTACTCATTAGATATAGGTCGCCCTCCTCTTTTTTTATCAAAGAAGTAGCTGGGGAGAGGTTTTCAAATTTCTTGAAAGAAAATAATTTAGCATGCGTATTACTCGGTGAACACACATGTGACCTGGTTCTATTTTACAATTTACTTTTTATTTTTTACCAATTTAAATTATGAACATTAAAAACTTTTCTTACTTAGCCATTCCTGTGCTTGCACTTGGTGTTGTAGGTTTATCATCGGCAGCTAATAATTTTGAACGCGGCGACCGTATTGAGCGAACGCCAGCAGAAATGATTCAACATTTACAAGATGAGCGTGGCTTAACACTTGAAGAAGCTGAAGCTAAAGTGGCAGAAAAAATAGAGCGTAAAGCAGCTTACGAAGCTTTTAAGGCTTTAGAAGATAATATTACTAAAGTTTCTACCAATACCGATACCGGTAAAGTGGTAACCGTTACCTCTGACGACGCAGAAACTATTGCAGCAATTTTACAACGCCATGAAGACCATGAAGCAAAAATGGCAGAACGACTAGCCAACAATGCAGATAGTGAAAAGGAGCAAAAGGTTACAAAATCTGTAGAAGTGCTAAGTAATGGTATAGAAATGACGATCTCTGCTGTAGATCCAACTGATACCGATACTATTGAACGCATTCAAAGTGAAGATGGTAAACATGGCCACAAGCGCGGTGGACACGGTAAGCGTGGTGGTGATAAAGGTGGACGCGGCTTTAATTCTTAAACCAAACGAAGGGGATGAATATATTGCACTTAAGCCTCCAGCAACTCGGAGGCTTTTGTGTTACCATGCAACCACGTTACTCTATGCAAATGCAACATTCACAAGACGGCTTAACCGACCAAGAACTGGTTTTAAAGTCTTTATTAGACCAGCAATTTTATGGAGAAATAATTGAAAAATACGAACGACCTTTATTACGATTTATTAAACGTATAAGTAGTTTTAACGAGGCAGAGGCAGAAGAAATTTTACAAGAAACATTCTTGCAAGCTTGGGTAAAACTAAATGCATACGATGACACATTAGCGTTTAGTAGTTGGATTTACCGTATTGCTAGAAATAAAACAATTTCCGAATTTAGAAAATACCAAAGCCGCGGGCTCGATAAACAGGACGAGTTAGATAATGCCCTATATGACATTACTGGATCGGACGAAAATATTATGGATAATGTAAATACTGTTATTAACGGAGCGCATGTGCGAGAGGTTTTACATTCACTTTCGCAAGAACATCGTGAAGTACTCGTTTTACGATTTTTGGAACAATATAGTTACGAAGAAATTTCTGACATTATCCGTAAGCCTAGTGGCACTGTTGCGACACTCATTAGTCGTGCTAAAAAAGCATTCGCACAAACTTGGAATCGCATTTACCCTCACCAATCATGAAAAAATCTCTTAAACAATCTATTATGACATCCATTAAAGATGGCGACATTAAACCTACTGCTAAATGGCGCTACCAGCTAAAAGCTATATTGTTTTGGTTTGTGTTTGCAGTAGCAGTATTGATTGGTGCACATGCTATTGGGTTTATTGCCCACCTATTAACAATGGATAACACGCCGTTTATAAGGCCAAGAGGACCACGACTAGGCATGCATGCTTTAATGATTCCCCTATTTTGGGTGGTTGCTTATGGCTTATTTATGGCGGTAGCGCATTGGTTTTTCCGCCATACTCCTAAAGGTTACAAATGGAGCTTGTCACAATTGTTTGGTCTAAATTTACTTCTTAGCATTATGATAGGGCTGGCACTTTATGCTATAGGAGCATCACATTCATTTGATAGAAATATCGTGCGCACATTCGCTCCCCGATTAGGAGGCGACCAATTTAGAGAGCGCATTTGGAATAAACCAGAGGAAGGATCTTTAGTTGGTAGAATTACCAGTGTTAAACCTGGTGCAATAACTATTAAGGATAAACAGCAGAACAACTGGGCTATTGCTTTAGTAGATGTTGCAAGCTTTGCAATTGGTGACCATGTTGGTATTACTGGAACAAAAACAGATGGTTTTACTTTTAAAGCTGATGAAATAAAAGTACTACCTAATAGAACTCTGCGTCGCTAGGCTCTACCTTGCGCACAACAACACTGCTATAGTAGTTATATGAATAAAACTCGCTGCGCCTGGCTACCAGAAGGCAATGACTTATATACTGCCTACCATGATACTGAGTGGGGTAGGTCTGTTTATGATGACCGCCTGCTCTTTGAAATGCTTATTTTAGAAGGTGCGCAGGCTGGCCTTAGCTGGAGTACCGTTTTAAATAAACGTGCACATTACAAAAAGGTATTTCATAACTTTGATGTTAAAAAAGTTGCAACTTATGACCAGAAAAAAATTGATGCATTACTACAAGATGCTGGTATTATTCGTAATAAATTAAAGGTAAATGCAGCCGTAAAAAATGCAAAGATTTTTTTAGAGATACAACAAGAATTTGGTAGTTTTAGTGATTACCTTTGGCGATTTGTAAATGGAAATCCCATTGTTAATAGTTGGAAAACTATTGCTGAGGTACCTGTAAGTACGCCTGAAAGTGACGCCTTAAGTAAAGACCTTAAAAAGCGTGGTATGAGTTTTGTTGGCAGTACTATTATGTATGCTTTTATGCAGGCAGTTGGCGTATTTAATGACCATACAACTGATTGTTGGTGTTATAAACATTAAACTTTTACAGAAATTAATACTACCTATTTAACAATAATTCCCTGGCACTTAAGGTTCTAAAAATAAGAGCTACCATTTCGGCGCGACTAACATACTCATTTGGCCTAAAGGTGCCGTCACCATACCCAGTTACAATTCCTAGGCTGTAAGCAGTCCAAATTCTATCGGCGTATGATGTATTACTGTTTACATCTGGAAAGACATCTTGCATAAGATCAAGCTCTAGGTTATCAATACAGGCTGCCATTAAAAATAATGGAATAGCCTCGGCTCTCGTCAATGTTTTGCTGAATATAGGAGCATTATCTGTTACTGCAAGAAGTTCTACGAGGCCATTTTCTTGCCCACGCTTCATAAGTGGTTCATGCCACGGTTCTGCAGGCTGATGCTGCGGCAGATCATCTGCTACCCCAAGCAGCATACGTAAAATTTCAGCAAGTAACGTAGGTCTCTCGGGTTCAAAACGGTTTAGAAGCATGCCCGCCTCATCTTTCATTCCCTGAACCATGTTCGCCTTAACTCCAGCTTGTACTACATTATAATACCAAGCATATGTTGGAACATCAGTAAATGCTACCACTCCGCCAATTTGATTAAAAAGGTCTTCATTAGCTTCGGCGCATTTACCTTGGTAATTTGTAGTGTTAACAACAACGTCATCTAAGTTAATTTTAGGACTAGCGAGAAGATTTGTATCTCTTGTAGCTGTATTCGTTTGAGAGCTAGAGGTAGAACTAGTATTAATGATATTTTCCAACTTTAAATCTGGCGCAACAAGTTTTGAAGCCAGAGCAAGTGGGGTATAAGCATTGCTTAATAATAGTACGCCAGTGATTAATAAGCTTGTAATATTTTTCATAATTCAACCTTTAAAACTCCACTATCGCTGAATTGTTACATAAAATAAGATTAGTTTCTATAAAAGAATAGTAAAAAGCTAAAAAACTACTTGTATTTAGATGACACTTTGCTTATCATACTGCTCCAAATGGCCCGTTCGTCTAGTGGTTAGGACTTCGGATTTTCATTCCGGCAACAGGAGTTCGATTCTCCTACGGGCTACCACTCTATGCTCTACAGAGCTACGACTGGAAAACTAACATTTGGATGTTATTAATTGGAATGCTTTCTTACGAAGCGTATAAAAATTCTCTCTTGATAACCACGACCTGAATTTTTATATCCCTTCTTTATTTTTAAACTGCTACGTTTATAGCAGTGCTTTATGTATTAAAGAAGAGCACCCTTATTTATATGACAACCCCGAATCAATCAACGGCATCATCAACATTTAAAGAATTAGGATTACATCCTGATATTTTGAAAGCGCTTGATTATAAAAAAATTATTACTCCGACTGCTATTCAGCACCAAGCTATTCCCCCAGCACTTGAAGGGAAGGATATTATTGGTATCGCTCAAACTGGAACTGGTAAAACATTTGGATTTGGCTTACCAATGCTAAACCGTTTAGCCAACAGTAATGGGCGTGGACTTGTAGTAGTGCCAACCCGTGAGCTTGCCTACCAGGTAGAAGAGTCGCTAAGATCTTTTGCTGGCGCTGTTGGAATTAAAACGGCCGTTTTTGTAGGAGGAACTCCTATTAGCGGACAACGCCGTGCTCTTAAATATAACCCTCGATTACTTATTGCTACACCTGGTCGACTTAATGACCATAT
>CAYSVN010000005.1:10513-23932 GCA_964434585.1 uncultured Candidatus Peribacteria bacterium
AACGATGCCACAAGCTATTTTTACGTTAGCTAAAAGAGAAATGAAATTACCACTGCGCATAGAGGTGGCCCCAGAAGGAACAACTGCTGAAAAAGTGGAGCAAGAACTAATTGTTGTGCCAAGAGATCAAAAGAATGATGTACTACTTACACTTTTAAAAGACTATAGCGGGCCGGTGTTAGTATTTTCAAGAACGAAACACGGAGCTAAAAAAATTAACCGAACCCTTAATAACATGGGACACCGTTCTGCAGAGATTCATGGTAACCGTAGCCTAGCACAACGCCGAGCTGCGCTGGCTGGCTTTAAAAGTGGTAAATTTAAAATACTTATTGCAACAGATATTGCCGCTAGAGGAATTGATGTTGATAATATTGAACTAGTTATTAACTACGACTTACCAGATGACAGCGCAGACTATGTTCACCGTATTGGTAGAACTGGCCGTGCTGGTAAAAGCGGTAAGGCAATTTCGTTTGCAAGTCCTAACCAGATGCGAAGCGTACGTGATATTGAAAAACTAATTCGTAACAAATTGCCACGTAAAACAGTATCTGTTGCTAAAACAACTTCATCTGCTAAACCACGCCTGCCTGGCCGGCAGGCAGGTAAAAAGTTTGATGATAGCAATGATCGTTATGCAAAAAATCGTGATGAAGATCGTGGTGGGCGAGGTCGTGGACCACGTCGTAATGGCGAGAAAGGTCGTAATAATACACGTAATAAGCGTCGGGAAAGCTCTGATTTGACAGAAGAACGTAGCGCAAAACCTCATAAACCTGATCGACGCCAAGGTCGTGTTGGCTCAAGGAATAAAAGATCTGAAGGAACAAGTAAGTCTTTTAAAAGCAGAGATTCACGCAAGCTAAATCAACGACGTTCATCTGGTGGAGCAGGTGGTAGCAGTGATGAAAAACCTAATGCCGGCGGTGGAAAGAGCCGATTCCGACGGAATAGAAAAGCTAGGCGGTAAGCGCTATACTACCGTTAATGTTTAAGAAAATACTTATTGGTTTACTGCTTGCTGTTATTGCTGGAATTATTGTTTATCAACTTCCTCAACCTAGCCATGATCGTGTTTGGCGTGCAGACCAAGTAGTACTGCCAAGCGCAGAGATTAATGGAAATGATATTACTATTAACAATGTTCGCAATAACCATTATACATCTGTCACTGAATTTAATGAACAATACGAAATACGAAATTATAATCTGCAAAACTTAACCAAGCTCTGGTTTATTGTTGTGCCTTTTGGTGATAACGATGCTATTGCTCATACATTTTTTAGCTTCCAGTTTGGTGAAGATGACTTTCTATCGGTTTCGGTTGAAGCGCGCCATGAAATTGATGAACTGTATTCCCCTATTAAAGGCTTATTTAAACAATACGAATTAATGTATGTATTAGCAGATGAGCAAGATACCATTGGCTGGCGTACTAATCAGCATAAACTTGACGCCTTTGTGTACCCTATTAAAACTGAGACTGAATTTGCGCAACTATTACTTCTTGATATTTTAAAACGCGTGAACGAAATTTATGAACAACCGGAGTTCTACAATACTATTAACAACGCATGTAATGTTGCCCTGTTTAACCATATGAACAATATTCGCGAAGAAGATATTGCTTGGTCTCGGGAGGTTATCTTGCCAGGCCATGCTGATAAAATTGTTTATGAACTTGGTTTTATTGATACCGATTTACCATACGAAAAAATACGCGAACACTTTAATGTTAAAGAAAGTTCTCAGCTTTATGGTGGAGATGGCAACTATTCTATAAAAATAAGGGAGAATTTTTAATATATATGTTATAATATTTAGATGAATACTAAACAAAAACACCCAGAACTCAACAATGGAGAGGACCCCACTAATGCTAGCCGTGTTTTAGAAGAAGCCATTGGCATATTAGACACATCGAGTGATGAACGCATGGTACATAATGAAGGCACAATAAATTCTATTAAAGCATCGCTAAGCAGACTTACTGCTGATGAACGATCAATTGTAACAAATCTTCTTAAACAAAAGCGTTCAAATTTAGATACAAATGAACAAAGAAGGATGGAAATAGTTATTGTGTTAACTAAACTAGTTAATGATCTTTTAGGAACAACTTAATCGCTTTGCTCTTTTCCTATTTGTCGAAGTGTTGTAAACGAGATCCAACCAACAACTATAAATAAAATTATAAATCCAATCCATAATAACCATGGATGTTTTTCTGCTAAGCGGCTATCTTCACCATCACAGGCATCACCTTTATCATCACCGTCAAGATTGTATTGATTACGATTGTAATCATATCGGCAATTATCATCTGCATTTAAAATACCATCGTTATCATCGTCCTCGCAGGCATCACCTTGACCATTATTATTTTGGTCTGTCTGCTTAGGGTTGTATGTTGTAGGACAATTATCTTCAGGGTATGCAATGTTGTCTTTGTCATCGTCAGCACATACATCACCATATCCATCGCCATTTGTATCACGCTGGTTTGCATTTGATTGCTTAGGACAATTATCACAAGCGTCGCCAATGTTATCGTTATCGGTATCTAACTGATCTGGATTTGCTACCGTCCTGCAATTATCTTCTTCGTTATTAATACCATCTGCATCTTTATCAATAAGCGAAGGCTCGCAAGCATCTCCAACACCATTTTCGTCTCTATCACGCTGGTTACTATTGCTTACCGTTACGCAATTATCACAAACGTCACCAATGTTATCATTGTCACTGTCTTGCTGTTGCACATTTATAATGTAACGACAATTATCACTACTATCTACAATACCATCGCCATCCTCATCTGCTGATTGGGCATGTAACGTTGCCATTGGTAGTAATACTACTACTAATACTAAAATAAAATTTTTCATATTTTATGTAAGCATATCTTGTAACTTATCTTTAAAGTGTTGGTATAAGAATGAAACTCCAACAAGCGAAGCTCCAAGGATCGCAAACCCAATAATGCGGTAACCAGTACCTAAGCTTATAACGTCTACAAGTGTTAACTTTACAATGGCTACACACAAAACAATAACTCCAAACTTTCGCAGTCCTTTAACGTCTCTTATAAATCCAAATATTAAGACAATTAATGCGTATATGGTGGCAATAACAGATGTGCCAACTGCTTTTAATTGCTCTTTTGCTGTAGCGTCGGCAAACAAACGATTTTCATTAATGGCAAACACGTATTCGTAAAGAATGTACCCTAGTGTAAATACTTGCAATGCTAGCGAGTAAGCATTAAACCCTTCTTGTTGTTGCTCTGTTAACGTACTCCATACAGAACGGGCAACGGTAATAACGGCAATGCTACCAGCTAATACAAAGAAGGCTTCTATGAGTCGTTGCCAGGCACTAAGCGTGCTTAACTCTGTATTACCAAGGTTTAATAAGAAACATATTAGCAAGAACACACCAACGAACATCGACATCGATAAAAATTGGTATTCCTCTCTGTCTTTCATTTTTAACCACCCTATAGATACTCCGCTAAAGATAACTACCAATGTTAAGAACCACCAGAATCCAAACTGCGTGTATAGCAGTGGCTGCGAGTTCATGGCTGCAAAAATAGAACTTAGCTCTACTGGCACTGCAAAGTACCAAAGGAATGATCCTATCATTAAAGGCCAAGCATAATTTTGGAATGATTTTTCTTTTAAGGCTACCGATAACCACATCATCATTAATGCCATTAACATCCACATTACCGCTGTCCAATCGGTCCCAAATTGCATAGGAATAGTAACTGCAGCAAAAAGGAGTGAGAGTGAAATACTGGTAATAACTAAAGGTTTATCCACACGATTGTTTTTGTAAATAATCATACTGTATACAATAAAGATGGTTGCAAATACGGCAGCTACAAGTCCATTCCATTGCACTAATGCAGAAGGCCTAAGATGTAACGTTATTAAAATAATAGAGAATGTTATTAATGAGTTTATGATGATCATAAAAATATCTGCCTGACTAGAAGCTGTTTTACGAATAGTGTTGTATGCAATTGGAATTGCTAAGTATAACAGGCCAAATATCGCAATAAAGAAAATAAATATTGGACGACTAATATAATCATTAGCTATACCACCTTGCCGTTCAAGAATAAGCAGTAACCAGGTAACTGTTCCTACATAACTACCAAGATTTAAGAAGTCCCACTTTTGTGTATGTGCTAATACTAACGTTACAACATCTAGCAATAGAATGTATGAAAGTAACAACACTGTACTAACATTACCGCCAGCAACAATAGGAACAATAAAGCCAGCTAGAATTCCAAATACTGCCAGTGGTTTTGATTTATATACAGCCGAAAGAAAACAAACTAAGCCTGAAAGAAGTGCCATAATAACAAACCCTCCAACTTCAGGAATCAAATTAAAGGTCGACATTGCAATCCAGGTGACAATATAACCACCTAACGCTCCACCCCCAGTAAATGCTAGCGACCAGTTTCCATATCGTTTACGTGTTCTATCTCCAACTAACATTGCAATAGCAACAATGGTGTAACCAATAATAGTAATACCTGTTTCACCAATAATTTGCTCCTCAAATGCCCAAATTAAGAAAAAGAGTAACGATGCAACCAGTGCTGCAATTCCAATCCACTGAAACCAGTGCATTCCTAACTTTAACTCGAAGGATTCTTTTTTCTTCTTTTTTGTAATAGTTTTTACATTATGGTTTTCTGCGACTGCTTTCTGTAATGTTACCGGAGCAGGCTCCTCAAGCTCATTCTCCTCTGCCTTCATACTTACATCTCCTTCCATCATATCTTCATCATTTTTATTTACTAATTCTTCTACTAATTCTTCTGACCTCTCTTCTTCTAACGTATCTTCCATTTCTTTTACGCCAAAAATAGACATCTCTAACGGTGAAAACTCTTGTGCTTTTGGCTTAGTAAGTTTAATGTCCTGCTCTTTAGGGGTAACATCCCCATGACGCAGTCTATACTCTAAATCGTTTACTTTTGAGCGCAAAGATAAAACATAAAACAATAAAGCAATAAATGCGATGGTTGCGATCATATAATAGTGGAGGAATAGAAAAATTAGAGATCTTTTAACTAACTATAGCGCTTGATACTGCAAAAGACGAGTAGCAAGATTAGACAAAAATTCTAAAACTTGCTATAGCCTACCTTTTAAAGAAGAATATTTTATTCTATTTATTAATACATCATTAATATTAGCTGGTACATTGTTTGCACATCAATATATACTTTGATTATGAGTTATAACATACAAAATTTTACAGATGAAAAAGCTTGGATAAAGGCTGCGCTTGATATTATTAACACTGTACCTGCGGATGGCACTATTGGACTAGCTGGTGGTAATACGCCTAGGCCAATTTATGAACGCATGACGCAAAAACTAGGCCAAACATTTTTTGTAACCGATGAACGTTATATTAACGATAGTGATGATCGTAATAATACACACCTTGTTTATGAAACAATGGGCTACGCTATTAATGTGTTAGCGCCTGATACATCATTACCATTAACTGACTGTGTGCAGACGTATCATCAACAGCTTGAAAAGCATTTTAGCACCAGCTCGCCTGATCTTTTTATATTAGGTATGGGTACTGATGGTCATGTGGCTTCATTGTTTCCACCTATTTCTAAGCACATGTTTGGACCCCGTACTGCTATCCATACTACTACCGATGTATTTGCCGTTAAAGACCGTATTTCTATTACGTTACCAATGTTAATGTCTGCTAAAAAAGCGATACTACTTATGCGTGGTGAGGATAAAAAAGAAGCCTGGGACACCATGATTGCTGGTGAAGACTTTACAATGTACCCCATGCTACATGTATTAGAGGAGGTAGAAACTGAGGTACTGTTTTTACGATAGGACTTAGAGATTAGAGTACAGGGATTAGATTTTTTCTAGGTAATAAAATTATAATCCCTAACGCCTAAACCTTAAACCCTCTATACTAGTATCATGTCTCACACTTCAACATTCACTAGTATTATCCTCCATACATACGATGTTGGCGAGGCTGATAAGTTTTGCGTTGTACTAACAAAAGAAGAGGGGCTACTAACCACAAGAGCGCGGGGTGTACGTAAAACAAAATCGAAGCTATGTGGGCATATTTTACCATTCCAACTATTAGCGCTAGAAGTACACCAAGGAAAAAGCGGTAACCTTATTACTGGTGGAAGATTACTTGATGATGATATAGCCAGACAGGACGCACCACATATTGCTAACTTACAATTGGCTTCACACTTACTAATGGGTCTACTGCATGAGGGCGAACCTGTTGAAACTGTGTTTGATGATTTACAAACTTATATTTGCAGTACTGCCAAGCGCACTAGTACGACTATTTACTGTGTGCGACTATTGGCGCAACTTGGTTACCTTCCCAATATTACTGACCATGATGTTTATGGTTTAAATAAAGAAGATAGTGCCACGATTGCTAAATGCTTTAATGAGAATTGGACTAACATTTATTTACCAGGCGGCTCGCTTGAAGACTCCCTCCTTAACTTATGTCAGCGTATTGTTAATGAAAACAGTAGCCGTGCTATTTCTCTTTTAAATTATGTCAGCTGATCCATTTGCATTACCGCTAAGTGAACATGAGAACGTTGTGTATGATAATCCATTTATCCGTTTAGCCGAAGAACATGCTACCGTAAACGGTAAAAAAGAATTATGGGTACGGGCATATGGCAGGCCCAGCGTCCATGTATTTGCCATTAATAAAGATGGCGAAATGCTTATGATTAAAGAAGATCGCTACGGTGAGCCTGAACCGCGCTGGGGTGAACCAAGAGGCTATATTGAAGATGGCGAAGAACCAATTGTTGCCGCACTGCGAGAGCTAGAAGAAGAAGGTAGCTACACCGCTGACCACTTAGAACTACTTTGCGAAATGCCTTATTTACACCGACGTTTTAACGAACATGTTTATGTTTATATCGCTAAAGAACTTTCACCAATTTCGGTTGAAAACCCCGATGGTGATGTCGTACTTGATACCAAATTTATACCAGTGGAAACACTGTATAAGCAAGTACTTAATGGGGATTTTAACCATACTAATTTTATGCCAGCATTTTTACAATACTACCGCGAACTACAATGATGATTGATCCATTTAAACTGCCACTTATGGGGGACGAACGTATTATTTTTGAGCAACAGCAAATTCGTGTTACTGAAGAACGTTTACAGCAGGGCAGCTTACTAAAACAATACACAAGGGTTTATCTTCAGCCGATTGTGGTTATTTTTGCAATGCCGGACCCTGAACATATTTGGATGATTTATGAGGAGCGCCCCGGTGAACGTCGTAGCCTTTGGAAATTTCCTGCTGGTAAAATTGAACTTGGTGAAACGCCAGCCGTAGCTGCTGTTCGCGAGCTAGAAGAGGAGGCCAGCTTGCATGCTTCTAGCGCTAAGCTGTTTATGGAACTGCCTTACAAACATAAATCCCACAACGAGCATCGACATTATTTTATTGCAACCGACTTAACAGATAGCAATATGCCAGCTGCAGAAGGCGAAGTTATTTTGGATAAAAAATTAGTGAACGTAAAAGATTTATACCAAGAAGTACTTGATGGTAAATGGGATTGGTCGATGAGCGCTTTTGCAATCTTGAAACTTTATAGAGAGTTGAACTCTTGAAGTATTTTACCCTGTTGAGAGCGCCCCTTGCGGGTGCGGTTTGAATATTAACAAACCGCACCGATAAACGGTGCTCTCATCGAGGTAATCGTCGTTCGAATTTGTCGAATTTGTTGACGAATTAATAAAATAGGTTTAAATTATTTTTACTGTTCTTTTTACTACCATTTACTACCGTTTCACTGGAGATTTTGATGTACAGCCTATCTGAAAAGCAAGCTGGAGAAACCCTGGTCATCACTATTGATGATGAAAAAATTATGGATCCACACGCCATTGAAGTGCTGGGTTCAGATTTTCTTAAAATTCTGGAGGGAGTTAACCAACAAGGCTCCACTGGCATTGTTATCAATTTTTCAAACGTGACGTTTTTCGCCTCAAGTGCAATTAACAAACTTATCATTCTTGAAAAGCATTGTCGAGCTAATCAAACTGGTTTGACGCTTTGCGGTCTACAAAAAGATGTTTTAGATCTATTTGCATACACCTCTCTCGACCAGATGTTTAAAATTACTAAAGACGAAGAGACAGCCCTGGCGCAGTGATAACATCACTGCGACGACTAAAGAGCCACCAATCGCGGTGGCTTTTTTTAAACCTCTCGTAGCATTTCCCAAAGCATTTCACTATAACTTGGGTGTGGAGCGATAACATCTTTTAAACTACGAACATCTGTTTGGTTTCGAACCAATTCGCTACATTGCATAATAAGCTCACCAGCATTATGGCCAACAATTTGGGCTGCAACAAGCATGTGGTCTTTTATCCATAACTTCATAAATCCACTACGTTCTGTTTCCAGCTGTGCGCGTAGATTTTCTTGCCATGGTTTTACAAGAACATGGTCTGCATTATTTGGCACCGTTCCAACTGCTGCCATTTCTGGGTGGCTATAAATAATAGAAGGAATGACGGTATCGTCGAACATCTCTCGTGGGTGGTCTTGTTTTTGTACTGCTGCTGCATTTTTACCAACAATGCGTCCTTGGGTTACCCCCACATGTGCTAGAGCTGATTTTCCAGAAGCATCACCAATAATCCACACACCTTCTTCCGAGGTTTGCAGAGCATCGTCGGTAATGACGCAACCTTTATCATCTGTTTTTAAATTCAGCATTTTAATCCAATGTTCGGGTACACTTGGCCGACGGCCCGTAGAAACTAACACCTTTGGTGCGTACATTTTTTCGCTTGGCCCATTATGGTACGTATAATAAACCTCTTGATCCTCTACTCTATCTACCTTGCAGTTTGCCTTAATCATTACTCCTTTTTGGGTAAGCAGTTGCTCCATAAAAATCGAAAGTTCTGGATCCATAAAATTTAAAATATTTGGTCCAAATTCAACAATGGTAACCTTCGTTCCAAAGCTGGCAAACATGCTAGCAATTTCTACCCCAATAAAGCCACCGCCAATAATTACCAGTTCTTCTGGTAATGTTGTTAAGCGTACTAACTCGCCAGAGGTAATAACATTAACACCGTCTAGCTGTACGCCAGGTGGCACCCACTCAGTAGAACCACAAGCCAGTACTAATTGTCCATAATTAATATCAACAATTTGGCCATTATAGTTCATTGTTCCATCGTGATTACGCTGTCCTAATTTTACTAAAATAGAATCCTCGCTATGGATATCTGCATCACCAAAATACATACTAACCCCCGCTGCCTCTAACTGAGACTGCAAGTGAGCCCGTTCGGTATGAATAATATTATCGCGGCGCCCAGCAATACTTGGAAAATCTGGCTCAATACCAAAACTGCGCAAGCCATACTCTGCAGCTCTGCGCGACTCATCTAGTAAATTTGCAGAAGCAATCATTGCCTTAGCAGGTACACATCCCCAGTTCGTACAGACGCCACCAATGGCATCTCGTTCTATTACTGCACAGTCGACTCCTTGTTTTCTTAACGTCATTGCACACTCAAACCCAGCAGGTCCCGCGCCAATAATAATAACATCATGTGTAGGCATATCACCTTATTGTACCATGAATAGGTCTTTTTTACCACTCTCAAACATATATAAATTCTAGGACTTACAATGTAATTACCACACTAAATAATACTTTACATTGCTGTTTGGCAAAGTGATAATGTCTGTGTTAACATTACCTCTTATTTTTTCCACATTATATTATGTCTCTTGCTCTTAGTACCAATGTTTCTAAAGCTCCTCAACAAAAAGTTGATGCAGTTACACCAATAGATATGCAAGGCTTTTCTGCAAAATTAATGTCTACGCTAAATCGTGATGGAGATAATATTCAGGTTATCTTAGATTTACATAATGAAGGAGCTTTAAGCCAAAAAGATGCTTCTTATTTAGAAGGACTTATCGCAAGAGATCAGAGGCTGGCCGAGAATGCAATTTCTTCAAAAGAGACAACAGATTATCAACGTCGAATAGAGCAATTACGTCTCCGTGGTTTATTAGATGAGACTTTAGAAGTTTAATTTAAGGAGGTATTGGGAGGAAATTTTATATCAGAACGACTATTGATTAAGTCAAATAAATCTAATCTTTCACCCCGTAAAGATCTTATAATATTTCTAACTGTACTTTGAAACACTGGTATCTGTTCTGGTGCAACATTTACAGGCATTTTTTCTGAAATATTTTCTAACATAGCGGTAATTTTATCTTCATCTCTGCTAACTTTTACGCTATTTTCTTGTAAAATTAACTCAAATGCATTTGCCTGGTTTATATTGTTAAATATTGTAATAATTCCTTCGGATAATCCAAATGAATGTACTGGTTTACCTACTTGCTTACCCTCTATTTCTAATTTGATTTTTTCACTGGTACCTTGATCAGCAAAATCAGATAAAACTGGATAATATTTAGTTATCATAAATATATTATAACATTTTTATTTTTTATTACAAGTATTAACCCTTGATACAATAACTTTGATTTACATATTTTATACATTGTAGCCTTTGCAGCGCTGTCTTAAACGTCTACAATATCCGTACTTTAATTTTATCATTTTTACGAATCATGCAACGCTCACGAACTTGGACTCTTACCACTATTGTTATCGCTATTATTATTGGGCTGGTTAGCCTACCGGTTAGCTCCCGAACCTGGATGCCAGACTGGTTAGGATTACTTAAAAATGCCGACTGGCAATATGGGCTAGATTTAGCCGGTGGTACACAATTAGATTTTAGAATCTCGGAAACAGAGATTGTGGAAGAAAAAGCGCGTTTGCAAAACGCCATTGAGGCAGCAAAAGCTAATGGCGCTTCGCAAGAAGACCTTATTTCATTACAAAATGAGCTTTTTAGCCTAGAAGAACAAGCAACAAACGTTGTTGAAGCTATTCGTACCGTGCTTGAGCGTCGCCTAAACTCACTTGGTGTTAAAGAGGCACAAATTACTCCTTCTTATTATGGGGCAGAAAAACACTTACTGGTAGATTGTCCTGGTGAGCTTGATGTTCAAAACTGTATTGATACTGTTGGTAAAACTATTCGCCTAGAATTTAAAACAAGGTTTGATGGTGACCCAGAACAATTTAACGATGAAATTCAAGCAAAAGTTGATGCTAGCCTAGCGCGTATTAACGATGAAAGTATTACCCTGGCAGTTATTGGCCAAGAAAGTGAACAGGAAAGTGAAGTTTATTACTTCCCAGCTAATTGGCAGTTTGAAGACACTATGCCTAATGGACTTGAGGACCTTTGGAACCAAACGACAGACCAAGGCATTGTACAGCGTCGTGGTAGTTTAACGACCCAACGTGGTGACGGAAGTATTGGAGCAGTGCAAGGAATTTTCTTAAGTGAAGTATTAGAGAATAAAACTAGTACAGGCCGAACATTAAACGGTCTTAGTAGAACGTTTGATGTTGTTGCAGCACAAGCAGGCCTTGCTGCAGAGCGGTTTGAAGACCAAGTAGTAGCAAGTGATGAAGTATTAAGTGGCACCTTACTTGGTATTCCACCACGCGATGCTGGTGTAAGAGTACGTGCAGAGGGCGGTGCTGATATTATTTATTTAGAAAACTTTACTGATAGTACAGAGTCTATGAGCGCGAGTCACATTCTTGTTTCTTATACTGGTGCACTACGTGCGGACGAAACAGTTACCCGCACAAAAGAAGAGGCATTAGCAAAAGCAAATGACCTTAAAGCTCAATTAGATGGTGGTGCAAGTTTTAATGACTTAGCTACTAATGAATCTGATGGACCGTCGGCAAGTGAGCAAGGAAGCTTAGGAGAATTTAGCCAAGGTGGAATGGTAGCACCGTTTGAAGAAGCAGCTTTTGCTTTAGGTGAAGGTGAAATTTCTGACGTTATTGAAACAGACTTTGGTTACCACATTATTCGTGCAGATACAGCGCTTACGACCACTAGCCCACTAGCAACTTATAACCAAGTACGTGTTACTGGTAGTGGTGCAGAGGCAAGAGCAGAAGAACTACTAACCCAAATGCGCGAAGGTGTAACTATTGATGAGCAAGCGATTAATGTTCATAGTGTGTTTTACTCACTAGAACCAAGCTGGGTTGATACCGAACTAGACGGACGTTACTTTAGAAGCGCCGCCCCAACTCTGGACCACTTAGGTAGCCCAGTTGTACAAATTCAATTTGATAGTGAAGGTGGCCGTCTTTTCCAAGAGCTAACACGTAATAATATTGGTCAGCAAATTGCTATTTTTGTTGGTGGAACATTAGTCTCTGCACCAAATGTTAGCAGTGAAATTGCAGGAGGTAGTGCAATTATTTCTGGTGTTGGTAATTTTGATAACGCACGTATTTTAGCTCAAGACCTTAATACTGGTGCTATTCCTGCACCTATTTATTTGGCAGGGCAACGAACAGTAGAACCAACTCTTGGAGCTGACGCTCTTGCTAAATCTACCAGAGCAGCATTATTGGGACTGCTATTACTTATGATTTATATGATTATTATGTATCGAGGTTACGGTGTAATGGCTGCAATTGCCTTAGCGCTTTACGCTATTGTATTAAGCTCACTACTTAAACTACCAATTGTAGGTAGTAATATTATTCTTACCTTAGCTGGTATGGCGGGTATTATTTTAAGTATTGGTATGGCGGTTGATGCAAACGTCCTTATTTTTGAACGCATTAAAGAAGAACGTAAAAATGGTAAGGTTCTTAGTACGGCAGCCGAAACTGGCTTTAAACGAGCTTGGCCAAGTATTCGTGATGGTAATGTTTCCACCTTTATTACTTGTATTATTCTATTTACGATTGGAACTTCTATTGTTCGTGGATTTGCATTAATGCTTGCACTTGGTGTGGCACTTTCTATGTTCTCTGCCATTATTATTACACGGTTCTTACTGCGCAAAGCTGGTAAAACAACTTGGGGGGAATCGAAGTCTTGGTTCTTCTAATATTTTTTTACATTGCTTATGAAAAAATTTCTTCCACTATTATCTGTATTTTTAGTTGTGCCAACATTAACTTCAGCTCTTACATTTACAGCCAGTGAACAGCTAACGCTGCCTGATAATATTGGTGATAGTTATGTTGCTGGAGAGTCAGTTGTAAGTACAAATGTGCTGGGAGATTTATACGCAGCTGGAAAATCCATTATTGTTAGTGGTACCATTAGTGGTGATGCAAATATAGCTGGTGAGACTATTGCCTTAAACAATGTTGAAGATGACGTTCGTGTAGCTGGTTCACTTATCAACATCAAAGGTAATGTGGGTGGCCATGCTCTACTA
>CAYSVN010000005.1:23942-35561 GCA_964434585.1 uncultured Candidatus Peribacteria bacterium
TTTAATAACTTTGCTGGTATGCAGTCGGTAAAGTCTGGAGTTATAAATGATGACGTACGTATTGGTGGGGCAACTATTAGTATTGCCGGAACTATTAATAGTAATAGTAATTCACGTATTTATGGTGAAACTGTTGTTATTAATGGAACAATTAATGGTCCAATATTTATTGAGGCCAGTAATCTTGTTATTAATGGAACTATTAATGGCAAAGCAGAATTGATTGCAGATACTATAAATGTTGATGGTGCTAAATTTAACAATGGCGTTACCTACTGGACAAAAAATGGAGAACTAAATGTTGCCAGTACTACCGTAGCTCAAGCGCCAGTTTACGACGCTACACTTCGAACTATTCATGATGATGTTGATAAAAAAGGAGCCGCTGGCGTTGGTCTTGGAATTGGTATTGGTATCGGAGTTGTTTACAGCCTGCTTTCGGCAGCTGTGTTACTACTTATTATGCTTCTCGTTGCCACTAATTTCTTTAAAAAGACGGGGTCTATACTTTTAAAAACACCATGGCAGTCGTTCTTTATTGGTCTCATTTACTATGTGGCTACTCCTATTGTTGCATTACTATTGCTTGTAACCGTTATTGGTATCCCTATTTCTGTTATTGCAATGGTGGTATGGGGATTAAGCTTATGGCTTTCTACTACAGTTACTGCTTTAGTACTTACGCAGGCTTGGCTTACTAAAACTAAGCGCAAGTGGGACTGGTGGCAGCTATGGTTGGGTAGTATTGTCATGTTCTTTTTACTTAAAATGGTAATGATTGTACCTATTATTGGCTGGATTGCTTATGTTGTTGCTATCTGCTTCAGCATGGGTGCTATTTTACAAGAGAAGAAAATTATTTGGGAGAAATATATTAAGTAAATCAACAATCTTTATTTTTGGTTACAAAAAAGTAGAGAACGCTGTACACTAGTCATATGGCGCTAGTACCTATTATCACCGGTAAAAATCAAAAAGTTTTAACGACAAAGGCATTGCCTGTTAAGTTTGATAAGGCTTTAAAAAAACTAATTACTGATTTAGAAGACACCGTCCAGTTTGATAAAGGCCTTGGAGTTGGGCTTGCTGCACCCCAAATTGGTGTTAGTAAACGCGTGTTTGTAGCTGCAATAGATGATGAAATAACCGTCATGGTTAATCCAAAAATTATTTGGGAAAGTGAGCAAACGGCTACGAAGCAAGAAGGCTGTCTTAGTCTGCCAGGTTTAGAAATTAGCATCACAAGACCGATAGAAATTATTGTAAATTATCATGATAAAAAAGGACGCCAACGAGAGCGCAAATTAAAAGATTTTAATGCTAGGGTTGTACTGCATGAATATGATCATCTTGATGGGGTTTTGATTACAGATTATTAATGAGGTTTAGAGGTTTAAATTTTACCTCTGAGCTTCACAGCTTCTAAACCTTAAACATAAAACCTCTACTCAAGTTATAAAAATAAAGGTATAATCCCTACATGTTTACTTTAAAATTACAAGACAACTCCCCTGTTTGCGAATTAGAAAGCACTTCTATTATTGTTTTTTCTGATAAAACAGCGAAGGATGGGGAAATTCATTTAGCTCATAATATTGGTGACTTACAAGCTGGTGCCAACCTTAATTGGCCTGGTGAATATGACCGTGGTGGCACTGCCATCCGTGGTTTAAGTACAGACGACGCTACTATTATCTGGCGTATTGATGTTGGTAATGCTAAATGCGCGTTTATGAAAGCGCCTCTTGCAGACACTCTTTCAGACCACCATTTAGAACGCCTTGGCCAAATTGATGTCCTTGTTATTGAATCTGACGATGCAAAAAAATCTGAGAAAACAGTGGAGGCTTTAGATCCTAGAATTATTGTTATTATTGATAATGGAAATTCTAATGCAGAACTTCTTAAAGCTTTAACCAATACTATTCCCGAGCCAACTAAAAGCTACACTGTAAAATCTAGCATGCCTGCAGAGGGACGCGAGATTGTTATTCTCTCTAACTAATGCAACGTTTTAAAGCCCTTATCGGCTCAACGTTTGCTTTTATTTTCCGGACTCATTGGCACCATATTTTATGGGGGGCAGTTATGCTAACCGTTATTAGCATTGTTGTGATGATTGTGTTTGCAAATCTGTTAGCAGATGTATTTGATCCACTTATTAGCCTAATGGAACAAACACCATTAGCGCTACTTGATGATGCAGATGTACTACAGAGCAGCGGTGAGTATAGTGATATAAAAACAATAATGGGTGAGGCACTTAGCGAGCATATTCGCATAGCGATTATGACAAACTTAAATGTGTTTATACCGCTTTATATTATTTTTATACTGGTTGCTATTACAACGTATCTTTATTTTTTAATGCAATCACTTTATAAAAAATACAATGTATGGCAAGTTCTAAAAAGTGTACCTAAGCAAATTATTAGAATGATAAGTGTAGTCGCCGCTGTACTCGTTGCTATTTACATTCCAATATTACTACTAAGCTTACTTAGCTATATTGCCCCTAGCTTGTATGTTCTTAGCGGCCTTATTGCAACAATTTTTGTTATTGCCATTATTCCTGCTATTGCACTAACTCCTATTATTGCCGTAAAAGAAAGTATTAATGGCTACAAGGCACTATTAAAAAACATTCAAATTGCACGCAAATACTGGAAAAGTATTTTTGCCTCTATTATTGGATTCTCTATTATTAGCTCTATTGCATGGATACTACTACTTACTATTTTAGACTTTATTCTACAAGGTCTTGGCTTTGTACTACCCGGTGTACTATGGGGACTATTAACGCTCTTTAGTTTTATGTGGGCTTACTGTGTTTACCAAGCAGCTATTACCCACTTTATGGTAGAACTAGAAACTCAATATTAATTTTTTTAACTTACTTATGGACTGCTTTTTAAACCGTTTTCTACAAAGTGTAAAATTTGGCTTTCACACTTCATTTAAAAAGGTTGTAGTGGTTGCACTTATTTTTATTGTGGCCTCTTTATTTATTGCTGCAATATTTGGAGGAAGAGCAATATTTGAAATTTTGAATCAATCTGCTGAATTATCATTTGTGCAAGATGCCCATGCAGATGTTTTTATTTCAAGTGGAGAATTTGACCCCTCTGTTGTTAGTATTAGCAGCCCCTCTTCAGACGTTGTAATTGAGGCTGTCTTACGAAAAAATGCTGCCTCACTTATTATCGGTTACATTTTATTTATTATTTTAGGTGTTATTACTGCTACTTACGTTGCACTTGTCGCCCTAACACCTAAAGCAACTATTAAAGAGCTACTTACATTAACGCGTAAAAATACCGTACGGTATCTTTTGGCAGGAATTGTATCTGCAATTTTAATGATGATACCTTATATTCTTGGTATTGTTATTATGATGGCGGCTGAACCTCTAGCCCCAATTGGGGCTTTGGTGATGATGGCTGGAATGGCATTTGTAGCACCGTTAGCATTTTTTACACCAATTGTCGCACTGCAAGAACAGATTGGTGGCTGGCGTGCGCTTACAAAAACACGCCAATATGTTAAAGGTAATTTTTGGAGAGCGTTTTGGAATATTGTAGGCTTTATGTTCCTTTCTATGGTGCTAATGTGGATTATCTTCTTTATTGTATTTATAGCTACCGGAGTTGTTGCCACGTTTATTACTCCGCTTATTACCATTCCAGTGTTCGTGCTTTATATACTCTTTAATTATTTGTACCAAGCTAGCATGTTCCACTTTTTAGTAGAACTACTCGATAGCGTTAAACACTCATAGTACTCATCACTTTTTGATGTTCTGGCTTCACTTCTTGTTCGGTCAGAGTTTTCTCCTTGCTGCGGTACGTAAACCTTAAGGTTAAGTTGTAGCTTGCAGATCCTTGTGGCTGATACGTATCAACAACCTCTACTGATTCTAGCAACTCTGTTGCGCCCTGTAATGTTTGCAGTAGTTCTGCTGTACGTTGGCTGTGGCTACGTTCAATAGTTTCATCGTAACTAATTGCTGGATACTCTTTTAGTTTTTTAGCAATTATATCACTAGGATTTAATGCTAATAGCTCTTGCAGGTTTATACTTACAACCGCACTACAATTTGGTAACTGCATAGCTGTCATAACTTCTGGGTGTAGCTCTGCTATGTAACCAACTTCTTTGTTATTTACAATAATAACACTGGCTCTTCCTGGATGAACATGTTGAGCGGGACTTGCACTAGCTTTGTATTGTACCTGGTAACCAATTTTTATCAGCGCATCTGCTATTAATTGCTGTAAACGATACAGTGGTAGTGTTTTAATATCACTGCTATTTTTTTGCGCTAGTAATACCGAAAGCTCTGAATGCTCACCTTGTTTACTGAAGACATTGCCCACGCTAAACGTTAGCAACTCCTTACGGCCAGCAAACTGGGTTTCTGCGTGTTCTAGTAATGCTGGTACTAAACTAGGTTGCATTAGGCTCGTTTCTTCTCCTATCGGATTGCTAACTACTTGGCAATTATCAACATTGAACCCTGCTTTTTGTAGTTGCGTTGGTCCAATCATGCTTAATGGTAATAGCTCGAACCCACCAGCTTCTTTTAAACGATTTCTTAATTTTTTAAGTCGTGTATCACGGGCTGGTAGCGTTGCTGCACGGGTTGGTAATACTGGTTTAATATTTTGGTAACCAATAACACGTCCTAGCTCTTCTGTTAAGTCTTGTTGAGACGTTAAGTCTGTACGAAATGCTGGTGGCTCTACCATTAACTGTTCTCCGCTGCCAGTTACTGCACATTCTAATGAGTGCAGAATATCAATCGCTTTGGCGTCACTAATATCAGTACCAAGTAAAGAGGCAGCTTGTTGTACATTAAATACAATAGACTCTGTGTTGCTGGTAGCACTTCCATCAAAAAATTCTGCTGTTAATTGCATATTTACTGCTAGCTCTTTTAATAATTCTATTGCACGAATCAAGCCTATTTCTGTTGCAATATGTGGCACACCTTTTTCGTACACTGTGCCTGCATCGGTACGGTGACCCATTGCTACCATCGTACGACGGACACTTACTTGGTCACAAATAGCAGCCTGTAAAAAAATATTTTTTGTGGTATCTTTAGAGCTTGTGCGCAGTCCGCCCATAATTCCAAATAAGTCAAAAATACCTTCATCGTCACTTAGTACTACCGAACCTTCTGGTAATTTACGCTGCTTGTTGTCTAAGGTTGTAACATGCTCACCTTGCTTCGCTGCTCTCACATGAATATCACCAATAAAATCATCGCTATCAAACCCATGTAGTGGTTGACCAACATCCATCATAACGTAGTTTGCAATATCAACCATGGTAGAAACGGGACGCCAACCAGTTGCAATTAGTCGCTGCTTCATCCAGTTAGGAGTTTCTTTAAAGCCATCCACTTGCATTTGTATAGCCCTATAACATGGTACTAATTCTGGAACTTCGTTATGAACATTAAATGGCAACGAGCCAGTTGGTACATCTTTTAATTCCCAATTAGGTTTATATTTCCAGTTAGCAATTCCAATAGCTACACATTCACGCGCAAATCCTAAATGCGAAAATAAATCTGGACGGTTCGTAATAGCGTGGTTATCTACATCAATAACAACATCATCTATTTTTAAATATTCAGCTAAGCTACCAGCTACTAACTCACCATCACCCAAGTCAATAACGGGGCGATCCCCCATCTCTGGAGTATCTGGAAACATTTCTTCCAGCTCTAATTCACTTGCTGCGCAAATCATCCCTTCGCTGGCTTCACCACGGATTTTTATTGCCCCTAATGTAAAAGGACCCTTTGGTGAATACACACTCGCGCCAACTGGTGCAAATGCAATAAGCATTCCTTCCCGCAAGTTACTACCGCCACACACAATAGGGTACGTCCCCTGTGTTGTCATTACCTCGCACATATTTAGGCGGTCAGCCCCTGGGTGTTTACGTAAGTTTGCCACTTTACCTAGTACGCAGTTACGTGCCCATTTTCCTTGCAGTATAAGCTCGTCTACTTCTGCTACTTGCGTTGTAATACGGTCTGCAATCACCTGTGGGTCTTGCTCATTCCAAGTTACATAGTCCGAAAGCCAATCTAAAGATAATTTCATAGTGCAAGGATTGTAGCGGGCTTTAGCGGTAGTATAAAGAGAGAAAGATAACGAAAGGATATAGGATTTAGGATAAAAGTCTTTTTCCTAAATCCTAACTGCCTTTTAAATTATTCTCTAAATAACGCAATTGATGTTCACCAATGTTTTTACCAAAACCGCAACCTCATCTCCTCGCTTTATTAAGCCTTTTTCCTACAATAGTGTTAATTATTATCACTACACTATTACATTCATGAAAAAACTATCCCTTCTTTTAACTTCTCTTGTTGGTGCCGCTGGCGGTTATTTACTTAGTAATAAAAAGCTACGCAAAGAGTTGCAGCAAACTAAAAATGTTCAAGAAGGACTTACTAAAGTTGTTTCTCATCTAAAAAAAGATGGTAAATCTTTAGGTGATGAGCTGCAGGCAGCAATCAATACTGATGCAATTCAAGAGCCAATTGCGAATGCTAAAAAGTTTGTTACCGATCAATTTGATGGAGCAAAAGATGCCATTTCTGAAACCTACGACTCGCTTGCACCAAAAAAGAAAATAAGTAAGCCAAAAACTATTGCAAAAAAAACAACAAAAAAATCTAAGACTTCTTAATTATTTTCTTACCTGCACCCATGGACATTATTTCTGTTTTTAAATCTCAACCTGCTACTATTTTCTATATTGTCGCAATTATTGGTCTTTTAAGTACCATTTTTATTAACCAAAATACTGTCGTTAAAGAACATGGAAGCAGTAAATTAACTTTGCTATTAAACAATACATTCTTTACTGTTAACCGTTGGTACACCAAGCAAGCGTGGGCGTTAGTTGTTACTATGCTTGTTGTGGGTCTTGGTGTGTACGTAGCAATTGATGTTCATCCTCGTTCTATTATAGATCTTCCGCTAACTCCGCCAGCACTTAGTATTAGCTTTTTAATTGGAGGGCTTTTAACTGTTTGGGTAGGGCAGGTTGCACTGCGTACCTCACAAATTAGTTCATTTTCTACGCTACGTGCTTTACAACATTCCGGCTTAAAAGCTGGTTTTAGAACAGCCTGGTTACGTGGCAGCTTACCAATCTTATTTGGTATCTTTTTTATGGTTGTTATGTTTACAGCTATTGTGTGGCCTAACCAACTACCATTACATTGGATGCATAGCCGTAGTATGTCTGACCATTTACTAGCAATGGCATTAGGAGTAACCATCGTGACATTGATTCGTAACATTATTACTGGGACTGCTACAAACTCTCTTTTAGATACACTGGCCAATCAACCAGAACATCAAACTCAAGAAGGAGCACTTATTCTTAAAACAGTACGTAGTTCTATATTTGGATCACTTTGGTCTGCAAAATGGGTACAAACATTATTCTTAGTTATTACAAGCTTACTGCTGACGGGTGTTATGCACCGTAGTTTATCAGCTTTACATATTACGCTATGGGCTTTTGTTATTGGCGCACTTATTACACTAGGAGTTAGCCTTGTTGTACGCAAGCATAATCGTTACTCGCTACATCAGTCATTAAAATATGGCCTTATTATTACTGGCCTACTGCTGGTTGTTATTATGTTCTGGCTAAGCTTAGTACTGCTGCCTAGTGATGTATTTTGGCCATTCTTTCTTTCGTTTAGCACTGGTGTCTTTGGGCTTTACCTTATTATTGGCGTTGCTGAATATTACTCACAAGCTACATTTACCCCATTACTAAAACTAGTACGCGCGCTAGAAAGAAACCCTCAACATAGTAAAAATACCGTTATGATGATTACCATTAGTGCTGGTGCTTGGTGTGTAGTGTTCTTACTTTGTATCTCCCTTATTTTAAGTTTACTTGGTGGTATTCTTGCATTGCCATGGGCACTACTGGGAGCAGCTATGCTAAGTATGTTTATTGCTGTTTGGTGCTTGCTGCCATACGGTGGCTACATTGCATCGTTTGCTGCGCCAGTTGGTAGAATGCCTGCAGAAGTACGTGCTCGCGCTAATATGCTTGCTAAAGAGGCAGATAGCACACATACCATGAGCCTTATTGCTCTTGGTATTATTAGCACTGTAATGCACTTAGTGCTTGTTTGGAACTGGCTACATTTACGTGGTGCTGCCATGTCGCTAGAGGGTATGATCGCTGGAATTCTTTGTGGATTTATTCTTTGTGGTTCACTAACAGTTTACTTACTACAATGTAGCCAAAGTAGTAGCGCAGCTGTCCGTAAAGATGATCTTAGAGCTGACCAAAATTCTAACGTGCGTATTCCTTCTATTGCCATACTACGGTCTCTTGCATTTAGCCCAATTTGGATACTACTTATTTTATTTTGTAGCTTAGCCTTGGTTGGTATTTTATTTGGTTCGGCTGCTATTTTAGGAATGATGATTTGTATTATTTTGCTAAGTGGAGCTATGTTTATACTTCTAAGCTTACAAACTGGTATGGCTAGGCAAGCTTTCTGGTCACTTAAGAACAAAAAGCAAACTCCATCTGTTAAACGGGCTACCGAAGACGCTGCAATGTTAAAAAGAACGACACATAACTACCTAGAAATTATTGGTCTACCAATGCTTAGCATTGTTAGCACAATGGTGCTACTGCTTTGGATTGTTAGCTGGCTTATCCCTCTTCAAGGATTCGCAATCTAAAGGTTGTAGGGGTTGCAAACGTGTCAAAGGTTTAAGAAGGGTCTCGATTTAAAGAACATGTTAAACTAAAAAACCTTTTATACTTCTGCAACATCTTGAACGTCTGTAACCTTTAATCCCGGTAGCTATGCAGCTCGTCTAAATTATTTTGTGTACGGTATCCTTCTGGAAGTAGGTCGCTTAAAAGGTGAATTTCGTACTCCCCTTCTAGGTTTGCGTTTACAATATAAAGGTCATGTTCTACTACTTGGCTAAACATCATAGCGTATTGCAAGCAGGCTCCACAGCATGGAGTTTTACTTTTATCAATATCGCACACTGCCCTAAAGCTATGGTGACCATTTGCAATGGCGTTATTAATAGCACAACGCTCTGCACAAATTCCAAGGCCGCTAATATAAGACTCAATATTACAACCACCATAAACATCTCCACTTTCTGTAAGGACACTTGCACCAATTGCATGGTGGCTACGGTGCACAAAAGCATGTTCACGTGTTTCGCGGGCAGCATCAATAAGTTTAGTAATTTCTGTTTCTGTTAGGGGTGTTAGCATGTATTTATTATAGCAGAAATACGCTTTATTAGACAGAATTAATCATCCAGAGTATATTTGAAGAGCTTGATATAATCCTTAATCATTCTAATTTTATTAAAATATTTTTAATCTGAAAAATGAAAAATAATGAAGAACTGCTAAAGAAAGCTCTAATGCAAAGAGGACAAAAAATATCTCAGCTAGGAAGTCATAAAGACGTATTTTTACCTCAGGATAACGCGGATAATATCTTGTTGATATTTGAAGAAATTCTATACGATCTAATGCTTGAACCGTCTTTTAGAGCAGGTCTGAGGGACTGGTCATATGGTAGAACTAAAAATCAAAAAATTGAGGATTATCTAACAAAATGTGAAGGATTTAATTTCCCCAGAAAAACCCAGAATAGATATAGTGGTACATTTGAATGGTTTATATGTGAGGTTTTTAAAAGGGAATTCAATGCAAAAGCATCAGGTTTTGGAATACGTCTTAAGGACGCATCTCCTAGTGATGAGTTTGATTGTTTGGCAATACTTGATAATGGACTAATATATGCCGAGTGCAAAACTGGTAGAGATGATTTTAAAAAGCAAGTCAAGAAATTTGTACAACGAGACGCAGAGGTTTCTGCAACTTACTCAATGCTTATACTTGACCGAGACTATATTTTTAATAAGAATAATGATCAGCCTTTGCTAAATCATGAAGAAGCAAAAAAACTTGGTATAATAAGTATTCTAAAAGTCGAAATTAGCAACGTTACTCTATATAGAATCAATGCAGTAGATAACAGGTATTTTTTTGTATTTGGGGGAATGAAAAATCTTGTTGAAAAGATTCGATATGTTATTAGGTACATAACTCTATTAAATGATTCTGATGGACGGAAAGAGCCTCTAGGATTTAATGTATCTGTAGTTCCATGGGTGTAGAAAATTAATAAATATTTTACTCAATATTCTCCCAAAAACATGCTTGGCAATACACAGTATATGGAGCACTTTCTGGATACGTACTAAGCATCGACTCGCTACACTTATGGCAAGTGCGGTGATGCATTTGGCGTTCACTGCGTAGTGCCATACGGCGCTTATGCCGACAGCTTGGGCAGTGATCTGGCATTGGCAGGTCTTTATTTTCGTAGAAGGTAACTTCTTGAGCAATAATACTAAACGGCTTATTGCATTCGGTGTTTTTACAAGTGCTTTTGGTAGAGGTAGACATAATAGTAAAGGTAAGTGGTAAGGTTAGATATTTAGTTAAAAGGCTGAATAACAGGATCGGTTTCTGTGGCAAGACGGTCTTGTTCGTATTTTCCTAGTATGTACATTTGCATGTTGTACTGGCCGGCATCTTTAAGCTCTTGTTTAATGCGAGCGACTTCCACTTCGTAGTCTTCTGGCGAGTAAGGTTTATTTAGAATGTGGTACTCTTTATTTTCTAAATATACACAGCCAAAGCAATTACGAAGGTTTCGACCGTAGGCACAAAACTCACTGTTTTTAGAATTATCTAAGTGCATACAAAAATTACAATCGTAGCAAAGTGGGCACTGTACACACTCATAACTAGCTTCGGTTTCAAAACAAACGGTTAAGTCGCAACAACTAGTGTTAGCATTAGCTTCAATATTATAGATACAATCTTCAGAAGCAAAAATGTCGTAACACTCATGGCAATTTTTACTTTCGGTAATATGGTCGCCGGTACAATCTTCGGTATTAACTTGGTGTAAACCAATTTGTGGAACAGTGCTACGCAATTGCTGTACTTGTGCTTCTACCATGTTGCGATGCTCCTGACTGTCTAAGTCTAATTGGGTTAGGCGTTTTTCATATTCCTCTTTCGTAAGTTGCTCGTTAAACATGCGGTACTGTTTTTGGTAAAGCCCTACGCAACCAAAGCAATTACGGCAACCCGTACAGTCTATTAAATACTGGCTATCGCTACAGTTTTGGCAATCTTGGCTGTAGTCCAGCCCATAACAATCTATACAGTCCACACACTCGTTACACCACTCACAGTTGGCGCAGAATGTAATTCCGCTACAACTTGTACACTTACGGCTATAACGTCCATAGTAGACATCCTCGCAGTAAAATACACAAAAGCTGTAATAGCAATTTTTAGATTTTACGGCCGTGTCGCTGTAGTCACAATTCTCACACATTACATGCTTAAGGTTGTACCGTGGTTTGGTACGGAGTAGTTGTTGAAAGTCTTGGATAAAGTTCATAAAGTAAATTGGGGTATCGTATTAGTATAGAATATCAATTAAGATTAATCTCCTTTATGATCTAATAATTGATGTATTCTTGTTGAGTTTAACTG
>CAYSVN010000006.1:0-20424 GCA_964434585.1 uncultured Candidatus Peribacteria bacterium
ATATTAATCCCTCCATTGATCACCGTGGTTTTCTAGCCAACGATCTGCCTCTACAGGACCATTGGTACCAGGTTGATACATATGGAGTGGTGTATCTACTTTATCTAAATGATCTTGCACTGGGTCAAGCAATCGCCAAGACGTCGCAACATCCTCAAAATTTAAGAACCAGTCCTGTTTGTATGAAATAGCCTCGGCAAGTAGTACTGCATGCTCTGGTAGGGCGTCACCTGTTGATTCTAATGGGTCTGAAAGTACTAGTGGACGGTACTGATCCTCTGTACCAGAAATACGGGTAAGCAGATTTATGTTCATGCCCGCCTCGCCCTGTAAAATAATGTCTAAATGGTTAAAGGTGCAACCCTTGCTACTACAGTGTTCTTT
Source organism: uncultured Candidatus Peribacteria bacterium (assembly GCA_964434585.1). Taxonomy (GTDB): domain Bacteria; phylum Patescibacteriota; class Gracilibacteria; order Peribacterales; family Peribacteraceae; genus CAYSVN01. The sequence goes on from CAYSVN010000006.1 coordinate 385, forward strand.
TTCAAAAAATCGTAAAGAGATCCTCGTTTCTTTTTTACTGAGCGACTTACCGCTACGTAAATAAAACGGCACCCCTTCCCAGTTTGCCATGCGGCTCATCAGTTTCATACAAGCATACGTGTTTGTGGTGGAATCATCATCGACATTATTCTCATCGGTATAACCTTTGTACTGACCTTGTAAAACAAGGCTGTCCATATCTGCCACTGGTGGTAAATATGCTTTTTGTAATGCGTCTGAAAGCACAGTCTGAAGTTCGCTGTTGCTGCGCTCCATGGTAAGCATAGCCATTAGCATTAATAGGTGGCTTTGGAACATGTCACGGAAAGCGCCCGTGCTATCGTAAAACCCAGCTCTATTACCAATGCCTGCAGATTCTAGTGCACTAATTTGTACACTGTGTAGTATGCTGTTTTCTAGTAATGTTTCCAGTATTGGGTTTGCCACTCTTAAATAATACACATTACGTACAGCGTCTTTACCTAAGGCGTGGTCTAGTAAAAAAATTTCTTCTGGCTGAAAGCAGCCTAATAAATCTTTCTGAATTTTTTTAAAAGTTTTAAAATCGCTGCCAATTGGTTTTTCGACAATGCAACGGAAGTGTTTATGTTTCTGACCTACTCGGTGGACACGTCCGGCACACAAGTTTTTTGAAATTGCGCCAAAAACAGATGGTGGTACTGCAAAGTATCCTAAGCGAACACTATCTTCCGTCCAATCCCCTTCTAGCTCTGTTACCATTGCTGCTAGGCGCTTAAAATCTTCTTCGCTATCGTACTGACCACTAACATAATGACAATGCTGTAATAATTCGTTGAGTATTTCTGTATCAGCATTTGGATGCTTTGCTATCACCGCATCGGTAATACGCTTGTGGAATTCACTTTGTGAAAACTTTGAACGACTATATCCAACAATATTAAATTTTTTTGGTAAACGTTTTTTTGCCGCCAGAACATAGAGCGCAGGGTACAATTTTATTTTTGCTAGGTGTCCCGATGCCCCAAAGATCATAAATGAAAATGGATCTTTAATGGATATCATACCTTTATTATACAGGAGGTTTTGTCTTTAGACGATGAGTTTGTGTTGTTTTTGCTACTTTTAAAAAAGTAAAAGAAGTATAAAAAGAAGAAGAGGAAGAAAAGGTTACACGACTTGCCTTTTCTTCCATTTCTACATTTTCTTCTTCTGATACCTTTTTTTGTTCAAACTACACAAAATCCCCTTGCCTCTACACTACATATTCCGTATCCTCTCGTCCTATGTTACATCTTATTAAACCAGCACCCGGTTCAAGGAAAAAGCGCAAGCGAGTTGGTCGTGGTAATGCCGCCGGAGGTGGTACTACTGCAGGCCGCGGTACCAAAGGGCAACAAGCCCGTTCTGGTAGCAAGCAAAACGCTGCCCTTGAAGGAGGTCAAAAATCTTTCTTTCGCCAACAACCAAAGCTTGGTGGATTTAAAAATCCTAATCGTAAAGAATACGAACCACTTAATATCTCTACACTAGAAGCAGTATTAGATGCTGGTACGTACGATCTTACCGCACTGCGCGAACGTAACCTTATTGGTATGACAAAGCGCGTAAAACTGCTTGCCCGTGGCGAAGTTAAGAAAAAATTTAATATCACTGTTCATGCTGCTTCTAAAAGTGCAATAAAAATGATTGAAGAAGCTGGTGGAACTGTTACAATTGCTGCGTAATGTTTATTTATCTACGCCAACTCTGGAAATCTACTGATCTTCGTAAGAAAATTATTTTTACGCTACTGATGTTACTTGTGTACCGTTTTATGGCACACATTAGCATTCCAGGTACAGACCCAGACCAACTAAGTGCATTCCTTAACAACCGTGATGGTGCAGGCGCCATTGGTATCTTTGCTGCGCTAACTGGTGGAGCTGTCGATAACTTCTCTATCGCACTACTTGGTTTGAGCCCATACATTAATGCCTCTATTATTATGCAATTAATGACGGTTATTATTCCAAAGTTTGAAGAGCTTAATAAAGAAGGTGAGGCTGGACGTCGTACAATGACAAAATGGACACGTTGGATTACCGTACCATTAGCATTCGTGCAAAGTTACGGTTTCCTATTACTACTTGGTAGCGGAGGTATTAACTTACTAGACCTTAGTTTCCCAGGAGTACTTCTACCAATGCTTTACGTAACAGCTGCTTCTATGGCTATTATGTGGATTGGTGAACTTATTACGGAACACGGTATTGGTAACGGTATCTCGCTTATTATTTTTGCAGGTATTATTGCTAGCATGCCTAGTGTTATTGGAAGTATGCTACTAGCTGGCTCTGGTAGAGCTGGTGCAATCTTCCTCTTTATTCTTGTAAATATTGCAACGCTTGTTGCGGTAGTGCTCTTTACCGACGCACACCGACTTATTCCTATTACGTACGCTAACCAAGGTGCGGGTCGCGGAGTGCAGGGCTCATTACCTATTCGCTTACTACAAGCAGGTATGATCCCAATTATCTTTGCTATCTCACTTGTGGCATTCCCATCTGTACTCTCACAGATTTTAACATCGGCTCCAAGATTTGCTGGCGTTAAGCAATTTATTGATACGTACCTTAATACACAAAATCCAAGTATTCTATACATGATTGTTTACTTCTTACTTGTTGTTGGATTTACATACTTTTACGTATCAGTTACCTTTAAACCAGGTGATATTGCAGAAAATATTCAAAAACGTGGCGGGTTTATTCCTGGCGTTCGTCCTGGTAAAGCTACCGAAGCACAAATTGCTAAAATCTCTAGCCGCTTAAACCTTTGGGGTGGAGGCTTCCTTGGTTTAGTTGCTATTATTCCTTTGTTCTTTACAAAGTGGGGTGGCCTTAGTAGTCAAGATGTCATTATCTCTGGTGCTGGTATTATTATTATCGTAGGTGTGGTTATGGAGCTAATAAGGCAAATGAACGCCCAATTGTTAGCTCATGATTATGAAAAACTAGTTTAACCTGTCATCCTGAGCCTGTCGAAGGACGTCAGGTTAATGCTCAGCTACTTGCACATGACTACGAAAAATTAGTTTAATTCATTTTTCTTACTGCTATGAATGCTTCACCTTCTTTGGCGTCTAATGATTTAACTGTGGATTCAGATGAAAAAATCATGCATTATGCTAATCTTGCTTCTGAACTAGAAGGTCCTATTTTGGAATCATATGAACAACGTGATTCGGATAAAGCTCAAGAAATTTTTAATAGAATTGAAATCTATGTTCGTGGCTTTTTAAGGGATCTGCAGATCAACGTTAATCCTTCTGATTACGTTCAAGAATTTATTGCCCATACGTTTGATGCTATGGATAAAAATAATGGCCAGTTGCCTAGCCTTTATGTAGATGATGAAGGAGAGCGTGGGATGATGTATGACATTGAATCGATAGAAGTTTAAGTTTAAAACGACCCGATCTTCGCTCTAATCTTTTTTTTAACACTAATTACCTTTTAACATTCACGAAGATTGATAGCTACGACGCGGTCTTTATGATGTTTAAAAATAATATATTAAAGGCGCGTCGAAGCCTCCTCAGGCTGATGGCTAAAATTTATGGAGTAAAAAGCTTGTAATCTCATGGCGAAGACCGGCCGTTTATATGGAAGTGTGAGCTATAAATGCTTTTTAGCGAATGCTCTTCCCGATGGCGTTTTTAAATATAGCTCAAACTTCTCTGCCTTAATCTTATCTTTAAACATCGTATAACTTTGAAGTTCCCACTTATTCCATTCCTGTAGATGAGTGCTAGTATACTTACTAAGGCCATCATTATGCTCGTTTAATCGGCGATTAATGTTATTGGTAACACCAACATACCAATGTTGCTTATCTTGTGTTTGTAATGAATAAACATAATGAGGCATAAGAAGATATATTACTAAAAGATAGTAGCTTGATCAAGATTTTTTCTATCTAATTTGAATGCCTTTTTCTGCGACTTTATATATAAAGTTATAAGACTCATACTCTCTTATGGCTTCGGCTACATCAAATTCTAAAGACTTAGAATCCCAATATAGCACACCATCTTCATCAGTCTTTGGATATGGGACTAAAACCCTTTGACCGTCTAAATATAAAAAACTTAACGAATCGATTACAGCACCATTAATCATTAAACTCAACTTTAAATATTTATGTTCGTGACTTGGAAACTTTTTGAGAAATTCCCAATCCAAATCACATTCTTTCCAATTATCATAATCATCAAAATGAATTTGATATGTAGCATCTTGGTCACATCTATAAAACTTTCCACCATTGACACTGGTCCAATTAGAATTTTGGAGATGGTTTCTAAATACCTCTAAGGTATTCGGTGAATTGACTTGTTGGTTAATAATTTTATCTCCCTGCACGCTATCGCCTCCTATATTGTTCACCATTTTATTGCCCTGTACAAGGTTGCTATTAGTATTATTGTGATCTCCCTGAATTAAGCTTCCTTCGATATTGCAATTAGGCTTTTCTTTTTTTGCCCAATGCCAAATAATATTTCCCAACCCTGCTAGTAGCAGTAAAATTAAAGGAATATAAAATTCAGGATTTTTTAAAAGCAATAATATTGTTTCCATATATCATTATTCTATCACATAGACTGGTTATTGCTAATCCCCTACAATACAACACATGATTAACCCCAACGATATCGACAAAAAATGGTCCGTCTTCGCCGTGTAACCTTCGTGTTAACTTATTTCGTTTAGCATCATCTTGGGTTGACGATTCGGCTACGCCGTGACAATTTTTTAAGGTATGATACTACTCATATGAACCCCTCAGAAATAGACCATAAATGGCAGGAATTTTGGCGTCAGAAAGATGTCTACAAAGTAGAAGATGATACCAGTAAGCCAAAATGTTACGTGTTGGATATGTTCCCCTATCCTAGTGGAGCCGGACTACACGTTGGCCACCCTAAAGGTTACATTGCTACCGATGTTTACAGTAGGTACAAACGCATGCAAGGTTTTAATGTACTGCACCCTATGGGTTGGGACGCCTTTGGTTTACCGGCAGAAAACTATGCGATTAAAAATAAGGTACACCCAAGCGAAGCGGTTGACAAAAATGTAGTGGTCTTTAAAGAGCAGCTTAATAAAATTGGTTTTAGTTTTGATTGGAGCCGAGAAATTAATACTACCGACCCAAAATTTTATAAGTGGACCCAATGGGCAGTTGCTAAAATGTTTGAAGCCGGCCTAATGGAAGAAGTTACCGAACCTATTTTATGGTGCCCAACTTGTAAAACAGGACTCGCAATGGAAGACCTAGAAGGTGATAAATGTGAACGCTGTAGTACCGTGGTAGAACGCAAGCCACTACGCCAATGGCTTATTAAAATTACGAAATACGCCGATAGAATGCTAGAAGATTTAGATAGTCTTGATTGGAATGATTCTGTTAAAGCCATGCAACGGCACTGGATTGGTCGTAGTGAGGGCGCAAAAATTACGTTTGCCATTAAAGATTCTAAAGAAGTTATTGAAGTATTTACCACAAGGCCAGACACCTTATTTGGTGCTACCTATATGGTGCTTGCTCCAGAACATAAACTTGTTAAAGCGCTAGATGATTCTATAAACAACAAAAATGAGGTGCAAACTTACATTGAAGATGCTGCTAAAAAATCTGATATTGACCGCTCTGCGGAGGGGAAGGAAAAGACTGGTATTAAACTAGAAGGTATTATTGCTATTAATCCTGTTAATGAGGAGGAAATTCCTGTTTATATAGCCGATTATGTATTACCAGGTTATGGTACTGGTGCCATTATGGCGGTACCTGCACATGACGAACGCGACTATGAATTTGCACAAAAATTTAATGTGTCAGTTCGGCAGGTAATTGCCCCCCATTTTGAATCGAAAACTAAAGAGGGTGTTGAAACATTAGTTCGAGATGTAGTGGACCTAATAATTGAACACCCTACTGATGGAACATTTCTAATACAAAAAGAGCAAGATGGAGACCATGAACATCGACATTTTGTCGGTGGTGGTACTGAAGGAGAGTTAGATAAAATTGCAATTGAACGCGAACTTGTTGAAGAAACTGGCTATACAGATTTTGAGATTACCTCATATGTAACTACGCTCTCAACTCTTGGGTATAGGCATACAAAAGATAAAAACCAAAGTACAAGGGGGAATTTCTACCACATAAAATTAAACTCACTAAATCAGGTTACTTCTGAAATTGATGAAGGCCAACACTCTATAGAGTGGCTTAAAAAAGAAGATATTGCACCCTCGATAACATGGGCTAATCACTTACATGCATGGAATGTTTTTTTAGGAAATAAATTTCATAATGAAGCTGGCACTCTCATGAACTCTGGTAAATTTGACCGTATGGAGTCTGAAGAAGCAAAAAAAGCAATTACAGAATTTGTTGGTGGCGAGCTTACCGTTAATTACCGCTTGCAAGACTGGGTGTTTGCCCGGCAGCGTTATTGGGGTGAGCCGTTTCCGTTTGTACACAAAAAAGATGGCACTGTAGAAGTTGTAGATTTAGATAAGCTACCAGTAGAACTACCTAATGTAAAAAACTACGAACCAAGTGGAACTGGGGAAAGCCCCTTAGCAACTATTGATGACTGGGTAAATTTACCTAATGGTGATACGCGAGAAACCAACACAATGCCCCAATGGGCTGGGAGTAGCTGGTATTACTTACGCTACCTGGACCCACAAAATAATGAAGCCTTAGTGGATCCCGTTAAAGAAAAATATTGGATGGGCGACAAAGGTGTTGACCTGTACGTTGGTGGAGCCGAGCACGCAACACGCCATTTAATTTACGCACGATTCTGGCATAAATTTTTATATGACCAAGGTGTTGTTAGTACCAAAGAGCCATTTAATAAACTTATTAACGTTGGACTTATACAAGCAGAGGACGGCCGTAAAATGAGCAAACGTTGGGGTAATGTTATTAATCCAGATGATGTTATTGACCAATATGGTGCAGATGCATTTAGATTATACGAAATGTTTATGGGTCCATTTACCCAAGCGGTAAACTGGAGCACGCAAGGCGTAGAAGGTGTTAGTAAATTCCTTAAAAAGTATATCAATTTGTTTGAAAAAGAAATGACGGACGAAGAGCCTGCCGACCAAATGAATATATTACACAAAACTATTAAGAAGGTAGGCAATGATATTGAAAACTTTGCTTTTAATACTGCGGTGTCCCAAATGATGATTTTAGTAAACGAACTACGTGCAGCTGATAAAGTTTCGCGACATGCATTACGCGAGCTAACGTTAATTATAGCTCCGTTTGCTCCCCACTTAGCAGAAGAAATAATGCACACCCACTTTGGCATGAGTATGGAGGAATCTGTCGTCAATACTCAATGGCCATCGTTTGATGAAGCCCATTGTAAAGATGATGAAGTGACCATTGTCGTACAAATTAATGGTAAGGTTCGTGGCGAGTTTACTGCGAGTCCAGATATTAGCAGCGAAGAAGCAATTACTACCGCAAAGGCAACTGAAAATGTGCTGAAGTATTTAGACGGTGCAACTATTCGTAAAGAGATTTACGTGCCAGGTAAATTAGTAAGCTTGGTGGTTGCATAAAAATAGCTATTGTTGTAAGATAACCTCTTATTTTTCTTATATAAATCATGCAACCTAACCAACTTTTAGAAAAAATTGATAAGCTTTTTCCTAGCGCTGAACGCGCTGAAGGGGAATTTGTACCCATGTCTGTAGACCCAACGGAAATTAAAGAAGAAGTTGCAGAACTTTTAGGTGATTATTTTACTGATACATATAAAAGCGGAGCAGAGATTAAAGCGCTTACTAACGTTATATTTAGTTTAAAAATTAGGAATGGCTTAAATCTTGCGAAACTCAGTGAGATTATTGGTGCAGAAATCTCAACGGTGCGCTCGACAGTGAATGCTATTTTACTTGCACATACAGAACATGAATCTGCAGATCAACTTGTAGGACCGCTTAATTTAGAATGGGGGCCTCAAGCATTAGTGCGCATAGCTCTTAAGAATGAATTTGGTGTCCCTTTCGATGATACTATTCCAGAAACAACAACGCGTGATGAACTTGTTGCCTACGTTGAACGTAAGCTGGAAAACAGTTAACATTATATTATGCAACTTCCAATCCTCAACGCATTATCGGATATTGATACTGATGATTGCGGTATGGAACATCATCATAACGGAGAAGGTCTATGCGATCCTGTTCGCAGAAAAAACTGTGCCGGTTGCCCTCATGCAACAGAGGCTGTTATTGGTGAAGAATTTTACGAGCAATCTGGCCTTGAAAGCGTACGTGATGAACTTATTGCATTGGGTAAATTATCACCTGCACGCGCTCAAGAGCTGTTTAAAAATTTTGATAGAGACAATGAATGGCTTGATTTAATTGATCTGGACGATAACCATCCTGGACTATTTGTAGACGCCACCTTTGACCGCACTCGTGAACACATTCTTAAAGATCGCTCATTTATTAAATCAGAATTACAAAAAGTAGCTGAAAAATTGTGAGTTAACTATTTAATATCCACCTTAAGGATCTATGCATTCCTCAGAACCAATTATTACAAAAACACCAGACCTTAACAAAATGAGTGCTGCTATAACGGCCAAACGGAATGAATTATTTGGTGAGAATGCTGTCGCTAGTAACACAATTGATTTTAGGCAAGATATTCACAGTGTTTTAGAGCCAACATTTGGTGAATGCTATGATAACTTTGATGGGCTTATTTATGCAGTAGCTGAGGTTGCAATTTTTAGAAGTTTTAATAGAGAAAGCTTAGAGGATACTCTTAATACATTTGATGATACTTTATTAATATAAATTTATATTTCGTTCTTTAGTTATCTCGGTTAGTATGCTTACATGCCTCTACTCTTTGCTAACTGGAAAATGAACGAGCCGCCAGCTGGTGCGTTTGAACCTAATTCTCCTTACCTGGATGATCAAGTGGTAGTGTTTCCAGATTTTTTACATATAAAAGATTGCCTAGACGCTGGTATTGTTACTGGTGGGCAATTTGGAGTAGTGCCAGATAGCGGTAGTTTTACGGGGGACGTTTCGCACCCTATGCTTAAAGAACTTGGCTGTAGCCATGTGCTTTGCGGGCATAGCGAACGCCGTAAGTACCACAGCGAAACAAACCACCAAGTAGCGTCACAAGTAACTTCTGCATTTGATGCAGACTTAATTCCAGTATTGTGCCTAGGAGAAAACACCGAGGAACGCGCGGCTGGTAAAACAAATGAAGTACTAGAGCAACAACTACTGTTAATAGATGACTTTAACCATTTAATTATTGCCTACGAACCAGTTTGGGCGATTGGAAGTGGCGCTAGTGCTAGCCCACAAGATATTAAAGCAGCAGTCGATTTTATTGCGAGCTTGGGTCCCTCTCATGAAGATGTCGATATTCTTTATGGCGGCTCTGCTAATAGTAACAATTTACAAGAAATTTTAAATATCGACGGTGTAGATGGTGTACTGGTTGGTGGCGCGAGTCTTGATATTAGCGAGTGGTCAACAATGGTGTCGTTAGCGAAATCTTAACAGTGGGTAGTGGATAGGGTGTAGTGGGTAGTGTCTACGTTATAAAGCAATAAACATTGTTCTTTGTTTAACATGGACACTACTCACCATCCACCACTTACTACTCACTTCTTAATACAAGATCGCCGTAGCCAATACTAAACCAAAACGCTATACTAACATTCATGAGAACACGATTCGCCCCATCCCCTACTGGAATGCTTCATATTGGAAGTATTCGTACTGCTTTATACGCTTACCTACTTGCCAAACAAACTGGTGGCACATTTGTGCTTAGGGTAGAAGATACCGATAGAGCACGTGAAGTTGAAGGAGCAACTGCTGGCATTATAAAATCACTCGTTGATTATGGCATTGCACCAGATGAAGGCGTTGTTCTTAACAAGTCAGGCCAACTAACACAAGTTGGTAATAATGGGCCTTATATTCAATCTGAGAGGCAGGATATCTATAAAGAACATGCACAAATACTACTTGATAATGGACATGCTTATTACGCCTTTGATACCAAAGAAGAATTAACAGAAATGCGTGAAACCATGAAGAGTAATAGCAATCCATCACCTAAGTACGATAGCTCTGTAAGAATGACGATGCGCAATAGTTTAAGCCTGCCTACAGATGAGGTGCAGCAGCTTTTAGCTGATAACACACCATATGTTGTACGCTTAAAAGTAGACCCAAATAGAGACATTACTGTGCACGACGAAGTTAAAGGTAAGCTGACATTTCAGGGGCATACTATTGACGACACTGTACTACTAAAAGCTGATGGATTTCCAACTTATCATTTAGCAGTAGTAGTTGATGATCACTTAATGGAGCTTGATATTTGTATCCGTGGTGATGAATGGCTAAGTAGTTTACCAAAACAAATTTTAACGTACGAAGCCTTTGGCTGGGAGCCGACTAAATTTGCACACTTGCCACTTATTTTAAACGAAGACCGAACCAAGCTTAGTAAAAGACAAGGCGATGTATCGGCTCACGCTTATACTGAAAAAGGGTATTTACCAGAAGCGCTTAATAATTTTATGGCCCTTATTGGTTGGAACGACGGAACCGAGCAAGATCTTTTTACCATGGATGAGCTCATTGAGAAATTTAGCTTAGACCGCGTACAGAAAGGTGGTGGCGTGTTTGACCGCGAACGTCTAGATTGGGTACAAGGCCAATGGATGCGTAAATTTAGTATTGAAGAATTTGTGCAGCGCATTAAACCGCTCGTCGTTAATGCCTATCCTGCGGCAGCAGATGATGCTAAATTTTCTAACAAGGCAGCACTTATTCAAGACCGTATTATGTTTATGAATGAAGCGCCACAAATGATGAGTTATTACTACAGTGATGTGCAGGCACCAATGGATATTGTTTGCCATAAAAAACAAAAAGTTGCGACTGAAAATATTAGTGCCATTGTGGTCGACCTTATTGCTACGCTTGAGCCGATTGATGAAGATAACTGGAATGAGACTAGGCTGTCTGCAGATTTAAATGCCCTTGCCGAAGCTAAAGAATATAAACGTGGGCAGGTATTCTGGCCACTGCGTGCTATTTTAACTGGACTACCATTTAGCCCAGGAGCTTACGAAGTAGCAGTTGCACTTGGTAAAAAAGTGACAATGGAACGGTTGAAACAGTTTCAAGATACACTTTAGGTTAAGCTTGTCAGACGTTACAGACGTAGTAAAGGTTTTTTGATATCACACTCTTTGCTTAATCCAGATACTTTTCCACCTCTGACACATTTTCAACCTTTAATTTGTCTCTAGCATAAAAATCCTCAATCGTGCTACCATACTCCTATGAAAGACCTAGAAGTAACTGTAAAAGGCGGCGATCAAAAAGCGATTGTCGAAGGGAAAACAAATGTTTCTTTTAAAACATTTGTAACGTTGGTACTACAACGCAATGTCAGCTTTTTGTATGAAAAATGGCAAGAGGAACCAATTATTATGAGTAGTGATTTACTAAGTAAGCTAGCTGCGGCACCAATGGATAATACTGAAAGTACTAATCATACTATTTTAGTAACACTAGGTGTGGGGATTATCTTTGGATTCTTTATGGCAGCAGTTATTGGTTTTTTTATGTTAATGTTTGGATTTGAACTTAATAGAATTACCTTATTAAGTGTGGCTATCTGTTTACTAGTACTGGGCTTAGTTCTTAAAACACTTATGCGCATGGAGAGTAAAAACAACACTCAAAAACTTATTGATGGTATTGAAGGCGTAGCAAGAGTACTTAAAAAATAATTATGTTGCCGTAGCGTCATTAAACGAGGGGTTAACGGTAGTAGGGCTTATTTCTGGTCTTGCAGTTGCATTACTACCATCTTTTAATACTGCGACAGGTGCAATATTACCAGTTTCTACACTTGTAGACTGTTTAATATTTTTCTTTGATTTTGGCCTTACATACTTATTTAGCAAAGCAAACAGGCTACTAAAAATAGTAATAAATCCTAATAGTCTAGCTGCTCTTTCGGGTACACGATGCTTTTCAGAAAAGCTTTTACCTGCTTCTACCTTTAGAATTTCTACCGCATTTTGAAACTGAGTTGAAAAGTCTGGACCCATTTCTTCGCTAATTTTCCCAAACTCGTTTGCGGCGCGCGTTACTAATTCAGGACTAGCTGCATTTTTTCCATGAGCCTCATCTGCATATTTTTTTATAGTATTAAGAATAACACTCTGCTGTGCAACTGGTAAGTCATCAACTACCTCCATTAATAGTTTACATGTTTCGATTTCTTTAATTTTTTCTGCCCAATTATAGGTAATAGTAGGGCCTAAAATAATTGTATTATCTGGAACAGGTTTTGATTGTGCATGTGTTAATAATTCTACTACTTCTTCTTTCGTTAACCTGTGGACAGCGTTTACATTCACTTCCTCTGTGTCGTTATTTCCATATGCTTCGCAACCTGCTAATAATGCTAAAGAGGATGCTCCAAGGATTGCCAGTTTTGTAGGAATTTTACGCATGAAAAGTATATTACTATAATTTATAATGTAATATTTGTCAATATTTTACTACTGCCTTTAATCTACTTCCACTTAATGCTGCAGCCAATTGCATTAACCTCTGGGTTCGTTGGATCGTTTCCTGCAACTAAATCTGTAATGGCATTTTGTAGTGATGCATCTTGTACAGCGCTAGCATCACGCCAGCTATCATCTATTCGGCCTTTATACATTAAATTACGTTCTTGGTTAAACACAAAGCAATGTGGTGTACATAATGCTCCAAAGCTATGTGCTACCTCTTGCGATTCATCATAACAATATGGAAATTTGTATCCTTTTTCTGCCACTTTTTTCTGCATAGCTTTAAAAGAATCTTCTGGGTAATCGGTTGCATCGTTACTAGAAATTAACACAAATTGCACGCCTGCATCTTTAAACTTTTCTGCCATTGCCACTAAGCGATCTTCGTACGCTTGAGCATACGGACAATGATTACAGGTAAAAATTACCGCTAGTACACTGCTTTTTATAACGTTGCTATCTAACGTACTACCATCTGTTACTGGTAACACAAAGTGTGGCATAGCATCACCAAGTGCTAATGTTGTAGAATTGTCATCGATAAGAACCATGCTGTTAGTATAAAGTATTAGTTAAATTCTGGCCATGCCCATCTTATACTGAGAAGTAAGTAGTAAGTAGTGAATAGTGCAGATGTTTACATTCAGCACTATCCACTAAAACCTACCCACTACTTACTGTCTATAGCCAGCATCAAGTGCTTGTTTAAGCGTTTTAAAATAGACACGATTTTTTGGTGTCAGTTTGCTACCCTGGCTACTTTGCACATGGTAAACCTTGCTACCATTTTTACTAGCTACATAGCGCATGCCTGTCGGCACTAATACAGAAATATGGTTTGTTAACAGTGACGTTCCCGCTACAGAAAATGTAGTATCTTCGGTTGGAATCACCTGGTTTTCACCAATAAAAACACGTACATCTCCTTGAATATTACCCACAATATTACCTGCTTCCATACGGTCAATTTGTACGACCGGTATTACCTTAGCAATCTTTGCTGATTGCACATTAATTTCGGCAGTAAGCGCCATACTACTTATTATGCGCCCAATTAAAAACCCAATCACTAAAGCAATGGCTACGGCAAACATTATTGATGATAGACGGGCATGGTGAATCATAGTTTATCATTATAGCGATAGTGATATTTTTAGCAAGATCTACTCCCTTGGCTTTAAAGTTCCCGCTAAACCAATAAAATCATTACGGTCTTTTCCATGCCAAAGTGGCATACCATTTACTATGCGCTGACGTAGTGCTTCAATTTTTTCCATAGATCCTGGAATTGCATCGGTTGGAATAAAATCAGCACCTGCATTCGGCACAAAATCTTCATCATGTCCGTATTCTAAAATAGCTTCAAAGACATTATTAATTTGTTTACGATTAGACATATATTAAGAGAAAAATAATAAAACCATTGATAATAATACTTTTTTTAAAAAAAATATCAATAGTAGCGAATAGTATTTGTGCTCAACTCTTTAAAAATACCAACTCTTTATCTGACTCTGACTGCAACTTATACCCATCAACATTAAATGTAGTTAATTGCTCTATTATTTTTACATTATTGGTAATACAAAAATCTATCATTTGGCCTCGAGCTTGCTTGGCAAGCATGGCAAAGGTTTTGGTAACACCTTTGCTGGTTTGTAAAAATGTAATATTTATTGTTGGTACTGAAAGTGCTTTAAGATTGATCGCATCACTATACTCTTTTGAGGCGATATTCAGCACATATTGATGATTGTTATAATTAATGATTTGCTGTAATTGCTGAGTAAGTATTTCTTTCCAGAATGCCCTGAGAGCTCCTAAATTACCTAGCTTAGTGTTCATCTCTAGTCGATACGGTTGCATTAAATCTAACGGCCTTAGTACGCCATAAAGACCCGATAGAATACAAAGACTGTCCTGCGCATACTGTATTTGTGATGCACTGTAAGTATCAACTGGTATTTGCCTAAAAATGTGCCCAGCATACGTCCATAATGCTGGTCGGCTATTTTCTACGTTATGTACCTTATTCCACCGTTGATACCGCTGATAATTTAATGCTGTTAAATCATTATTAGTTTTTAGTAGCACTCCTAAATCTGCCTGTGGTAGTTGTTGTAATGCTTTCGCAATTATAGTCGCATTACCTAGTAATAATGGCTGCGTATAATCTAAGGCTGACAGTGTACCTTGTTGGTTAAGTGTTTTTGCGGGAGCGGTAAGAATGAGCATAGATAAGATACTACGTGTACTTGGTTTGATTTTGAAGTAAATAATGCTTTAATTGTTTTTTTAAAAATTTCCAACCTGACCCACTTTTTAAAAACTTCTCTCTGCCAATTGCATCCATTTTATAAATATAAGTTTCACAATAAATAAGCTTCCATTTTTTTTCTTTGGCAGTTGATTTATTTTTATGTTGGTTATGCTGCGATAATCTTCGTTTTAAATTACTTGTATAGCCAATGTACCATTTAGTATTAGGCTCGCTTTCTAGTAGATAAACATGATACATAGTCAATGAATATATCATACTATCTTTATATTGTCATTATAATATTTACTATTTAAGTTGTTATTGGCGGCGCCACGTTAGTCGCTGCCAATGTCACGTAAAACTGCTACGCAATAACGTGACACGTAAAAGTCGTATGCGACTTTTACGTGGTGTCCCCAGTAGGAATCGAACCTACATCTATTCCTTAGGAGGGAATCGTTCTATCCATTAAACTATAGGGACAGTTGCAATTAATGGTAGAGTGACTATACTTTATATCCAATTAGCCGTGTAGGTTAATTCTAACATGTGCATGCGTAGCTCAGCTGGATAGAGCACTGGTCTTCGGAACCAGGTGTCGGGGGTTCGAATCCCTCCGCGTGCACCATTTACATATTAAAAAACAGCCACCCAATTAAATGAGCAGCTGCCTTTTATTGTAGTGTAATTAGAACGGCAGATCGCTCGCTTTAATTTCTGATACCGGGTAGTTAACCTCTGGCACAGGCACGGTTGCTGGAGCAGCTTGCTCGGTTGGCAATGGTGCATTGTTTGCAGGAGGTGTAGGTGCAGCAGATGCTACTGGTGCGCTATCGCTTGCAATGTTAGTACTGGCAGCTTCGTTTTTTGTACCAAGTAGTGTTACTTGCTCTGCAATAATTTCTGTTGTGGTTCGTTTTTTACCATCTGGAGTTTCCCACGCTCTAGTTTGCAATCGACCAGAAACATACACACGGTTTCCACGGCGAATGTGTTGGTTAATTTCATCTGCTAAGCTGTCCCAAGCAACAACACGGTGCCATTCGTTACGTTCTTGCGTTTCGCCTGAAGTTTTATCTTTCCAGCGTTCATTAGTTGCAACTGAAAATGTAATAACACTTTTACCATTAGGGGTTGTACGCATTTCTGGGTCTTGTCCTAGGTTACCAATAACCTCGGCTCGGTTACACATATCGGTAACAAGCTTCGCACCACTTGGGGCAGGCATTTGCCCATCTTTAGGGTCTGTCATAAGCATATCTAATGCTACTACTTTTGTTTTATTACGTTTTTCGCCAGATTCATTATCGTCCCAGCTATCGGTTTGCAAACGACCAGCAATAAATACTTGGCCACCTGGCTTAATAAATTGACCAGCAGTCTCAGCCATACGGCCCCAAACAGTTACGGTAAAAAAGCTTTTACCAGTCATGGTTTGGCCTTCGTTTGATGTAAATGTGTACGGCACTACTAAATTAAGATCGGTAACACTAGCGCCGCTAGGTGTTGTTCGAACTTCTACTGGTTGGGTTTGGTACCCAAGAATGTGAATACGATTTAAAGAATACATAGTATAAGGGGGGAATAAAAAAGGAGGCAGTTAAGCCTGTGTTGTAAAAATGTTCGGAGAGATTTGCAAATTTCGATATCAACTTACGAACAATACTATTTATACTTATCCACAAATTAATTGCAAGCTTCTGAATGTGGCAATCATTTTATTTTTATGTTGTAATGTTATTTTTGGATACTAGTAGTAACATGTGTTTAACCATTTAAATTAAAGGCAAAACAACGTATAATAGGCTCATAAAAAAATTACTCTTTATTACTGCGTTGTTTTTTCTACTAACCCTTGCTTAATAATACTTCTCTACTCTCGGCCCTCCAGAATACAGCTATAGAAGTTATTACCGTTAAAGAAGAATGTTATAAATTAAATGTCGCTAGTAAACAGCAGCAAACAGTAGTGCTTTATTGTGAAGTTTCAACCGCTATTACCATCACTGTTGAAGATTATAGCCAACTTGAGTTAGTTATTTTAAGTAATGCAGACTTAACAAACCAGTCTATAGAGCTTAGTAGTACTATTGGCACTGAAGCCAAACTCCATAACTACCCACTTTTTGTACAGCATAGCGATATTGCATTTGGCTGCCGTAATGAAATTACTGGCCGCCGTGGCCATAGCGATGTGCACCTTATTACCCATTCTGTTGGTAACCAAACTGCCTCTATGAGCTGTACCAATATATTTAACGGTAAAGACGGCACAGGTGAAATGACTATGAAAGGCGTGGCGGAAGATACTGCTATTTTAAATTATGAAGGCCTGATTGATATTGGTTTAAAGGGCGGTGGCACCGATACCTATTTAACCCAAGAGGTATTAATGCTTGATGTTACTGCAACTGCTAATGCTATACCTGGGCTAGAAATTAAAACGAACGATGTAAAGGCTAGCCACAGTGCAACTGTAGCAAAAGTAACTGATGAAGACTTATTTTACTTTGGAAGCAGGGGTATAGACCAAACAACTGCTAGAAAAATGTTTGTAGAGGGGTTTTTATTATCTAGTCTGGATGCTATTAAAAATAGTATTTTAAAAGAAGTGCTGATTTCAAACGAGTAATAAAAAACACCTCTCGGTGCTTAGTTTTTAGTGTTATTTATTATATTTATACTTTTTTACCTGCAGCCATACGCTTTGTCATTGTGCGAAGAGCACTTGTAGAAAGTCGCATTTTTTTGTAGGCCTTTGTAACAGGGTCCCATACACGTGTAACCTGAATATTAGGCTTAAACGTACGCCTTGTAGCGCGCTTAGAGTGACTACGGTTGTTACCAACCATCGTTCGCTTGCCGGTTTTTTGACATACTCTTGGCATTGGAACGGTATTATGGGGAAAAGATGATTTGAAAGCAAGGGAAAAACTAAAAGTTGCAGAGGTTTAAGATGTGTCAGAAGTTGAAAAGGTTTCTTAGCTCAATAAACATATTAAATTGGGAAACCTTTGACACCTCTGCCACCTCTGCAACTTTTATTAAACTTCTCGTAACAACTCCTCTATCACCTCTGGAATCTCATCGTAAGCTCCTTCTCCAAAGTGGTTATAGCGAATGTTTCCTTGTTTATCGATAATATAGGCAGCGGGCCAATAACGATTGTTAAAAGCGCGCCAGGTTTTGTAGTCGTTATCTTGCACTATCGGGTACGGTAAATTGTGCTTTTTAATGGCAGCGGCAACATTAGCCTCTTTATGCTCAAAGGCAAATTCTGGTGTATGGACCCCAATTAACACAAAATCTTTATTATCTTTAAATTTTTCAAAGTAGCTAGAGACATGTGGAAACGTGCGAATACAATTAATGCAGCTATAGGTCCAAAAATCAATCATCACTACCTTACCTTTAAGTTCGTTGTTACTAATGGGTTCACTATTATGCCAAGCGCCTAAGCCTGTTAAGCCAGGGAATGGTTTTATGATAGGAAGATTGCTTACAAAGGCTGCAGATGTGTCAGAGGTCTCAGGTGTTGCAGCTGGCGCCTCGTCTTTGCTCGGGATGACAGCCGCTTCTTCAATGTCTGCAACATCTTTAACCCTTTCAACTTTTGTCTCGGGTCGTTCAAAATTTTCAAATAATTGCTGTTCAATGGCGGTTCCTTTCATCCCCCACTCGGTATTCTGCACTAACCAGGTTTCAAGATCTCTAAACCAACCAAAACTTAAACTAAGTGCGGTAATAATAAGAATAACTCCTGACACTTTTTTAATTGTCCCAGAATACTTGTTAATACTCCGTAACGAGCGCAGCGTGTACTGGCCGCCATAGCCAATAATAAGTAGTGGTAATGCTGCACCAAGCCCGTAAGTTGTTAATAAAAGCAGTGCCCTTGGTCCTGGGTCATCACGCACGAGTGTCAGTACAAACCCAAGTGCAGGCCCAGCACATGGCACCCATACTAATCCTAGTGTTAAACCAATAAGCAGTGGCGATAAATGGTTATGCCTTGGTGATTTTTTTACCACACTGTTTTGTACGTTACTTCCAAAATTTTGGATACGCTGGCTAATGCGCCCTCCAACCAACATTAATACGCAACCAATAAGTACTGCAATAGGCACTGCTAGCAGCCCTTGGCTGTAGTATAAAAGCACACCACCAATAGTTGCCCCAATAATATGGAATGTTTTATTATGGCTTATAAAGCCAAGTCCGAAGAGTACCAGTGCGTAATACATACTTATTTGTATGAGGCCACTCCAAGATACAAACTGTTTAATAAATACGTTTAACATAAACGTAAATAGCACAAAGCTTATAACCATTCCAACACTTACCAGAAGCGGGCGCCACGGGTTTTTATCGGTAATACTGGTCCCTACAACAATAGGAATAAGCGGTAAAATACATGGTAGTAAAATAGTAACTACGCCTGCTACAAAAAATAAAAGCATAAATGTGTTAGGAGAATATATTTATTATAACGTAGTAGTATGTGCGAGGCGATGATTAGGTGTAGTTTGCATTACGCCCATAAAAAAACACTTACCGAAGTAAGTGTTTTTTTCTCTAAAGGTAAAAATTATACAGGGTTTACCATTTCTTCTAACTGTTCAGCAGAAGGGAATGTAACGCTTTCTACAACTTCACCAGCATCGTTAATAAGTACAAATGTACTTTGGCTTGTTACGCCAAGCTGCTGTCGTAATTCTGTGTTCGAATCGTAGTCTACTTTATACACATTACGATTAAGACCATTGTTTGCTGCTTTTTCTACTAATTTAGCATCTTCTGATACACAAGTAGGACACCAATCAGCGTGGAAGAAAATAACAGATTCTTGACCGTTACCAATAACACCGTCTACATATCCAGTGTAAGTAGCAGTTTTATCTTCCATGGCAGCTTCGTCTTTCATAGCTGCTCCTTCGTCTTCCATCATTGCATCATCTTCCATTTTATCTTCGTCTTCCATCATTGCATCATCTTCTTTTTCATCCATGCCAGGATTATAATCTTCGATGGCGTTATCAATAACGTCAGCAACCTCTTCCATTGCATCGCCAGTTGCTTCCATGGCGTCGCCTGCTGCGTCCATAGCTGTATCACCAGCATCCATCATTGCATCGCC
>CAYSVN010000006.1:20524-24993 GCA_964434585.1 uncultured Candidatus Peribacteria bacterium
TCGCCTGCTGCGTCCATAGCTGTATCACCAGCATCCATCATTGCATCGCCGGTTGCTTCCATTGCATCACTTGCAACATCTACAACGCCTTCGGCTACATTTCCTACACCGTCTGTAACGGTATTTGCAGTATCTGTTACAACGTCAGCTGCTCTGCCACAAGCTGAGAGGGCTACAAGTGCAAACACGGTTGCAAACGCTAAATATTTTCTAGACATAATTTATAAGGGGTAAATAAATAAAAATAAATTAAAATGTTATTCGACGGTAATCACACCAACCATACCACTAGCGCGGTGATTGCCAACGCTACAATAGTATTCGTATGATCCATTTTTGTCAGCCACAAATGTGACAGAGGTAGGCGTACCAGGGTTTACTTGCTCTGTTCTAGCATTAAAGTCATCACTTACCCAATCGTGAAAACCGTCTGTACTTTCGAAATTAATCGTTACTACTTGGCCTTCTTTTACACGTAATGTAGTTTCAGAAAATGAAAAGTTGCTACCTGTAATATTAAATTCAATTGGTTCGAGCGCGGTACTTGAGGAACTGCTACTAGAGCTACTTTCTGATGAACTTGAACTGCTCTCTGAAGAACTGGTACTGCTTGAACTACTTTCTGATGAACTTGAGCTACTCTCTGAAGAACTTGTATTACTACTAGAGCTTGTGGAAGAACTACTAGAAGAACTTGTACTACTAGAGGAGGATGAACTTGTATTACTGCTAGAGCTGCTGTTATTACTACTGCTCGATGAGCTTGTACTACTTGAACTTGTTTGAGAGCTACTAGAAGTAATACTTGAAGTCGATGAACTACTTACACTTGGTAAACTACTTACCGATGAACTTGTATTATTTTGAGCATTACTTGTATTACCGTTGGCACTACTAGTTTTTTGCTGACTACTTGAGCTTTTTGTTGTGCTGGCAGTGTTGCTAGTAGTAGAATTATTTTTAGCTACAATTGCCTTGGCAACTTCTTTTTTTAATGTTTGCTCTCGTTGTTCAGCGTTCATCGCTTCTAATGCTGCAGCCGCATCAGCGTCCATAGAGGCAATGAGTGCATCTAGATCAATTTGTTCTATATCACTTATTTGCCTTGCTGTCCTTTGATTCATCGCAGCTGAATCAGCATCAGCTTCTTTATCTCCGCCGCTAAACACAAAAAATAACACTGCTGCAAGAACTGCAACGACGATAAAAGCAATAAATGATAAACGTTTTTTAGACATAGCAGGGTGTAACTGTCGCATAACCGACATGTGCACCTTATTGTACTTAGCTAATGAAAGGTGTCTATGGAATCAACAACATTTGTTTAAATTTGTACAGTACTCTTTAATATATTATTTTTTAAGGTAAGTTACGATGCCAAGACCTATAAAGGCTACTAAAGAACCTGCTGCTAAGGTGAACCACTCATTAAATAACATTGGCTGTAACAGCCATAACAGTAAGGCGAACGTAACAAGCACTGCAAAGGCTCGTGATACTGCGCCACGTGTAAATTGTGCTGGATACTTAAGAGCTACGAGCAGTCCTATAGCTACTGCTAATACTGTTTGTACAATAAGTGCCGTATAAGCTGCGCCCATAAACCCAAGTTCTGGAATTAACACCATATTACAGCCGAGTGAAAGACCAGCACTAAACAGTAAAATAGTTACAAGCGACTGCCACTTACTTTTAGAAAGCAACACATAAAATCCGTAGAGCACTACTCCGTTAAGAACCATGGTTGGACTTAAGTATTGTAGAGCTGTATCTGAACCTGGACTGAATGCTGTTGATAAATATTCTGGGGTTGTTAGTAGTAAAATAAGTGGTTTTGCCCAAAGATAACTTCCCAGTGCGCAGATACCTGTAATGGTTAACAGCGTTAGCAATGTGTTTCCTAGTAAGATTTTTTGCTCACGCTCATCTTTTAAATTTTGGAGTAATGGTAGTGTAGAATTTAGTAAAAACGTTGGCACTAAAAATGCCATTTCTACCATACGCACAACAAAGCCATAGTATGCATTTTGAATTTGAAAATCTGGCCGAAACAAGGAAATTAATGTTAAATCTAATTGTCGGTACAATGCTATACAAACATATGCGAGCCCAAATGGTAATGCTTGTTTTAGTAGTTTTATAACCACTGGGCGATTAAACGTTAACGCTATATGTTGGTAACGCAGTGCGCCAATTAACGAGATAATAAACAGTAGTACGGAGCCCAAAGCCCCATAAGTAAGAAATAAATAAACGACACTAGGATCACTACTTTGGCCATTGAGAACATAGACCGTTCCACCAATAAGGCATAGTGTCAGTACCCGCTGTAATACTTCGGCAGCAAATACCCAATGCAATTTATAATGGACCTGGAACACTGTTCTTAGCACCCCACTTAATAATACAAATGCTGGTACTAGCGCTGCAATACTAACTGCCATTGGCAATGGAGTCCCCTGCCAGCTAGGAATAATAAAGCCAATAAGTACTGCGCTCCCTAGTGCAATAACTGTAAGTATTATTCTGATAATTAATAAAGCACTTAAAATTTCGGATTTATTTTTTGCTGTACTAAGCTCGCGCACGGCTACTGCGTAAATACCAAAGTCGGCCATAATACCAAATAGTTGTAAGTAGCCATACGCAGAATTATAAATACCAGCTAATTCTTGCGTTAGACCAGTAGCAACAAGTTTTACAACAAGCACGCTAAGCATAGCCATACAGAACTGGCTAGCCACTTGCCATAAAGTACTGCTGGTGATTTTAGATGCTTGGTTCACAAATGCAGTGTGGCAGAATCGTGTTTATTTGAGGAGAGAGTAATATTGACTTTTTATTATTATAGTATATATTATATATTCATCCAGTACTCAATAATTACAAAAAAGGTTATGTAATGTGTGAATGTGATGAAAAACCTTGGAAGCAAAATCCTTTTGAGTTTGGACTTGGCGTGTTAGCAGGCTTGCTTACATTGGCAATAATAATTGTCCTCTCCACAAGGTAATCGTTTTCTGCGTAAAGCAGACAACAAACCAGTAGCACTTATCGCTGCTGGTTGTTTTTTATCCCCAAATTACAGAAGCAATAGCTGTTAATCCTGAAATAAAGATAATAGCCAATGCTATTTTTTTAAATAGCTCCTCACTAACGTAATGTGAGAATATTGAGCCAACTGTTAAGCCAATAATCATTGCAGGAACTAGATATATGCTTTGCATAATACGATCTGTTGTTAAGACACCTGATATATAAAAAGTAACCATCGATAATAAATACAATACTAAAAAATAGCTGGCCATGCTGCCACGAAATTCTTTTTTATTTAAACTTTGATTTTGGTAAAATAAAGCTACCGGTGGACCAGTAATACTAACAGCCGCTCCAAATAATCCACATAAAAACCCAACAATACTTTGCCCTAGTATCTCTCGCTTAATAGGAAATGTCCAACCGACCATACGCAAAATAGCAAACCCTGATACCAGAACACCAACTGTCAATTTTAAAATAGTGGTATCAGTATTAATAAGTAAATACGTCCCGATCGGCAGCCCTACAATAGAAGCAATAATCAATGTCATAATTTTTTTAAACTTTGTGTATTTAAAGTAGTGATAGACGTTAAAAGAATCCATCAGTAATGATAACATTAAAATAATAACAACAGCATCTTGTGGAGGAATAACTAGCATGAGTATTGGCATTGCCGTCATGCCATTACCAAACCCAACTGTTCCTTTTACAAAACTAGAGAATGTAATGATGGCAAATGTAATAAGGAGCACAGTTGTCATGAGGCAGTATTATACCTGACAATTATTTTTCCGCCATTTTTCTATTTCGGCGTGGTGTCCGCTGGTTAGAACATCTGGGACTGTTAAACCTTTAAATTCAGCTGGGCGAGTGTAATGTGGATATTCTTGTTTACGGTCTAAATTTGGGGAAAAACTTTCTTCTTGTACAGATTCATCAGTCCCTACTACTCCTGGCAACAAACGAATAACAGAATCGATTAATACCATTGCTGGTAATTCACCACCGGTTAATACATAATCACCAATGCGGATTTCTTCGTCTATCCAACCGCCTTCCATCACGCGTTGGTCAACCCCTTCATAATGTCCACATAGTAATAATAACCGTTCATGTTTAGTGCCTAATGTTTCTACCGTAGGCTGCGTAAGCCTCTGGCCACGGGCCGATAAATAAATAGCATGTGCTTTTGGTTCTGCCATTGCTTGAATAGCCTCAATAGCCGTTGCCACAACATCACATCGTAGTAGCATGCCTGCACCGCCACCATAAGGAGTGTCGTCTACTTGGTTATAGTTGCCCATCCCCCAGTCTCGTAAGTTGTGTAAATGTAAGTTTAAATGGCCTTCTGTTTGGGCGCGCGCCATAATGCTTGTTTGCAATGGGGCAAACATTTCGGGGAACAGTGTTAAGACATCGATACGCAT
>CAYSVN010000006.1:25093-34239 GCA_964434585.1 uncultured Candidatus Peribacteria bacterium
CTTGGCGTTAGTAAAGATGCATCTACCGATGAGGTTAAAAAAGCATACCGTAGAAAAAGTAAAGAATTACACCCAGATAAGCACCCAGGTGATAAACAAAAGGAAGAAGACTACAAAAAAATTAACGAAGCGTACGAGATTTTAAAAGATCCAAAAAAGAAACAGTTTTACGACCAATATGGTAGTACTGGCGGACCTGGCGCAGGGCCTGGAGGCTTTGGTGGTGGTGCGCAAGGTTTTGATTTTTCTGATCTTGGTGGCTTTAATGATATTTTTGAACAGTTCTTTAGCGGTGGAGGTGGCGGTCACCGTGGTGGTAGAAGAAGACAACAGCGTGGCGAGGATTTAGAAATAGAACTAACGCTAGAACTAGAAGACGTTCTTACTGAACATAAACGTGACTTAACTATTAACCGCCTGGAAGCCTGTGACGACTGTGATGGTAGTGGTGCTGCAGAAGGTAGTAAAAAAGTAACTTGTGATGAATGTGGTGGAAGTGGACAGGTTGTCCGGACAAGCCAGTCTATTTTTGGCATGATTCAACAGGCAGCCATTTGCCCAACGTGCCGTGGCGAAGGTGAAAAAATAGAAGAGCCATGTAACACTTGTCGTGGCGAAGGCCGCAATCAAACCAAGGCTAATATTACTGTTAATATTCCTGCCGGTATTCACGATGGACAAACCCTTAAGGTAGGTGGCGAAGGTAATGCTGGACCAAGAGGCTCGCAAGGTGGAGACTTATATGTGCATATTAGCATTCGTAACCACAGTACGTTTGTGCGTGATGGTAACGATGTTCGTACAACTGCTATTTTACCTGTAGTTGATGCTATTTTAGGAACAGAAATTACTATTAAAACTGTTCAAGGAGATGTCACACTCAAGATACCTGCTGGCACACAGCCAAACCAAATGTTCCGCCTTAAAGGCAAAGGTTTACCAGTATTACAACGCGGTACTACCGGAGACCACTACGTAACTGTCGTGATTGAAATACCAAAAAAACTTAGCAAAAAAGAGAAAGCAGTACTACAACAATGGCAAGAATTATCGCTATAGGCTAAAGATCAATTGCTATCATTCGTAGCAGTCTGTCAATCGGTTCTTTATTACTTGTGCTGTTTTTTGAGTACAATAGAATCGTGGAACAATCATACGAGCAAATTTTACAGGCAATTGGATTTTCGGACCGAGAGGCACAGCTGTATTTAGCTGGGCTTAAACTTGGAACAGCACCAGCATCTGCGTATGCTAAAGCTACTGGCCTTAACCGTGTTACTGCCTATAACGAGTTAGAGGTTATGAGTGAGCGTGATGTATTTATGGTTAGCGAGCAGGCGGCTAGTAAATGTTATACTCCTATTAGTATTGATGCCGTAGCTGCACAGTTCGAGCAACAAGTGAATCAATTTAAAACTGCCTTGCCTACCCTTAGAAATCTGCAATCAGAAAATATAGCTCAACCAAGTGTGCGCTTGCTAGAAGGCCTAGAAAGTATTGAAGCTTCGCTACGTACCATGCTCCATAGTACCAGTGAGGTTCATGCTATTTTCCATGACCAGAATGATATTACCTGGGGAACAATTTTAGCAGACTGGCATAGACACCGAATTCGAGAAGAAATTCCACTGTGTATTCTTTCGGATAATGCTAGTAAGTACGGCATGTTTCAAGAGCAACTACAAGAGGTACGTCAATTTAATGACGCCTTAACATCTGAAATTATTATTAGTGATGACCTGGTACTAATGTTGTACCGACCAGAAAATAGTAACCCTTACGCTATTGCTATTGAACAAGCAGACGTAGTGGCTCTACAACAATTACTATTTGAGCAAGCCTGGACGCACGCCGATACACCAACACCAGTGGCAGATGCGCCTACACCTGTCTTTACTGCTAATGAGCCGGAAATTACTGTACATAGCCCAAAAATTATTGAACCAACTATTATTGAAAGCACAACAGCTGATGATGGCCACAAAGTAAAAATTTCTATAACGCCTTAGGTTATAAAGTGTACTGACTGTTGATGAGTTGGATTTGCGGAAATTAAAAATTGATTAAGGCTTGGCTCTCCGTGTCTTAGACCAGCTTCGCAGTACCGCAAATAAATATGATACCGCCTTATCATTTCATAATTAAATTTTCCACCAAGGTCTAAAACATCCTGCTCACGATCTGTTAAATTATTATCCCAATAGTTAAGAGTGTTGGCATAATGTGTTTTAAAATCTTCAAAATGCAGGCATCTATAGCCTCTTTTTGTTAATGCTTCTAAAATTTCAAAACACTTCCAAAGGTATCCTCCAGGGAAAATATCTCTTTCAAGAAATGGATCAGATCGTTTACCATTATTTGTTGTAAGGGTATGAATAAGGCCTAATCCATCTTGCTTTAACACCTGAGGAATCATGTTGGTAAATGAATTGATTTGGTTTTTCCCAACAGCTTCAAACATGCCAATACTTACAAATTTATCAAATTTTTGTTCTGGGGTAAATTCACGATAGTCTTGCAGCTGAATATCAATATTTTCTGACAAGCCTTGCTCCTGATTCATTTCTAACGCTAATGCTTGTTGCTCTGCACTCAATGTAATACCAACAGCTTTTACTCCATAATGCTTAACAGCATGTCGCAACATTGCTCCCCAGCCACAACCGACATCTAGTAAGCGATCTCCTGGCTGTAAGTCTAATTTCTGGCAAATGCGATCATGCTTATAATATTGCATTTCTTCTAGCGTAGCCTCCTGGTTATCATCGGGTGCAATGCCACAGGTGTAGGTCATAGTAGGATCTAACCATAACTTATAAAAATCGTTACCCAAATTATAATGTTGGGTATTTTTTTTGGCACGACCTAATGATATTGGGCGATTTTTTACATCATTCCATGCAAGATTAGCCACTAATCGCCAATTAGATTTTACTGCTTGCTCTAGCCTGTTTTTAACTATGACTGCCGTTACGTTCGATATTTCTTCACTATCTACATCTCCTTTAATAAAAGCATCAGCAAGTCCAAGAGATTTATAAAATAATAACTGCCGATAAAAATCAGTACTATGCACATTTAACTGTGCTGAAATTCCGCCACTTGTACCAAAAGACTGCGAACCAGTACTATCATCATTAATAACTAATTCATCCTCTGTAATACTGGTATCAAAGATTTCATAAACTAATTCTTGGCTTCTATTCATAAGGTTTTACCTTATGATGTTCTATTTCTATTGTCAATTAAACTTTAGCTCTTAGAGCGGCCACACTACGTATGTCATCTAGCGATGTTAGGCTGTGCTCGTTCATCATATGTACCAATACTTTTGCGCCAAGTAGAACGTCTGGCAATGCGCGGTGCAGAGTACCATCGACTTCAATATTAAATTGTTGTCCTAGCGTGCCTAATGTGTGCCGCGGGAACCCAGGGTAAAGCGCACGACTCATTCGCAATGTGCAAAGACACTCTGGCAGATCGATGTATCCCCAACAGTGTTGTTTTTCTACTTCTAAAAATCCCATATCAAACGATGCATTATGGGCCACTAAAATGCTACCTTCCGAGAACTCTAAAAAGCCTGGTAGTACTTCATCAATCGTTGGCTGGCCCGCAACGTCCTCGTTAGAAATATTATTAATACGTTGTACGTCTGGTGGAATAACACACTCAGGGTAAATAAGTTGGCTAAATGTTTGAGATTCCTGCACTACGCCATTCTCTATGCGTACGCCAGCAATCTCTACCACTTTGCAATTTTGTGGGCTAAGTCCGGTTGTTTCTAAGTCAAAAAATGTAAAAGAAGTCATGGGGTAATTTTAGGGAGAGTTGAGTGGGGTGTAAAGATGAGATGACTTAAATGTTGCAGAAATAGCAGGGGTTGAAAATGTTTTTAAGATATTGTTGACTTTAAAAAACTTCTGCAACACCTGAAACATTTTTAACCTCTACAACGTTTGTCTACTCATTCTCAAACGCATCGTTAAGCTCACGATAATACTTACGATTTGTTGTAGCTTTGAGTAGCGAGGTTGAACTTAGCAGTGGATGACTCATACAGAATTCTTTAATTTCTTTAGAGCTACCGGCAGAAACATTACCACCAGTTTTTTTGCGGTCTAAGTATTTGGCCATCATACGTGGTAAGTGTTCTTTAAGGGCGCCATCGGCTGCTTTAGCAATGTCTTTATCTTTAAATTGGCTAAGGTTATATAAAATATTTAAACGATCTGCCAAACCGCGCCCAGCTCGCTGATTAACGGCAGAAGCACCGGCACTGTGAACCCTAAATTCCCCTAATGTTGTTGGAGTCCATACCATGTCTGCTACGGCTAGCATTTTAGACCAATACTCGTTATCGAGTCCTTGGGTCATACTCGCGTGGAATGGTCCAGCTTTATCCATTGCATCTTTACGCATCATTAAAAACGGTGGCTCACCAATAATGTTAGGGTGCAGTCCACGCTCTAGCCACCATAACAATAATTCTTTACCGTTGTTAAAACCTGGTTTTAAAATGTTTAATTGGAACTTCATAATTTTTTCGTACATGTCGATGTTCGCAATGTCTCCTTCGTATTTATAAATCCTAAACGAAACTGCCATACCTGCTGTTGGGTTTTGCTCTAAATCTCGTTGTAGGTGTTCAAGCATTTCTGGGTACCAAATATCATCTTGGAATAAATACTGCACCAAGTCGTATTGGGCATAACTAAGGCAACGATTCCAGTTTGGGCCAATGCCTAAACACTTTTCGTTGGTGTGCACTGTTACCCTTGGGTCCGCTAAAAACTCAGGAATAATTTCTTGTAGATCTTCCCCCGTTGGCTCTTGGCAAATAATAAGCTCCCAGTCGCGCACGGTTTGTTTAAATAAACAATTAAGTGCTTCGCGCAAATGTTTAGGGTCTGGGTTATACGTTGGCATTAATACAGAAATCATGATTAGTTAGAAGAAGGAGACGACGAAGGAGACAGTTTAGGAAATGGCTTTGTTAAGTAATGTAAAAAATAGATGCATGCGTCTTTAATATGGATACGACCAATGTTACTGCGAACCATTTTCCACGCACTACCACCACTTAAACGTTCACTTCCATGTTGTGCTTTGGCACCGTGCACTTGGTGTACTGCCCACTTTTTACTCCATAAATCTCGACATAAACCAATGTCGCTCATAAATAAAAAGTATCGTTCGTCATGGCCGTTTACACATTCTAATGCTTTACGTTTTATAATATAAAATGCACCTGTTACCCAGTCTACTGGGGTGGCTTCGCCACTTGGTTCGCCGTAGTGGAGTTTTGGTTTTTTAGATGGAAATAGTTTACGCATTGCAAGCTCTAACATACTTGGAAACTTACGAGTGTTATCTTGGTAACGACCATCTGGGTAGTATAACTGCGCTGATGCCAAACCTACGTCTTCATGTGCCTCAAGGTAGTCTAGTAGTACCTGTAAGCTATTTTTTTCTAACACAATATCTGGATTAATAACGGCAATATACTCCCCCGTTGTATTACTGGCTCCAACATTTTGCCCAGCTGGAAATCCATCATTGGGGATAGATTCAAACCGAACTGGTAAACCTTCGTAGCTTTTACTATCAATCATTTTGTTTCCACCGCGGCCACCATTATCCATTACTAAAATTTCTGTATCCGCAGGCATATCTGCAGACTGCATACTAGCAAGTAAGGCCTGTACATTTTGTGGCCCATGGTGATGGAGAATAACAATTGAAAGTTTCATGATAGCAGTATACAACTAACCCCTAACTTTGTTATAGAGAAAATTTATTTTATTCACCTAGAGATGATTAAGTGATATAATGATTAGATGGTAGAAAATACTCCAAAATTTGAACCAGAAAAACAGGCATCTCTTGCTGAGCGTGTATGGTCGGAAATTAGAGGTTTCTGTGAAGAAATTAGAGAATTTAGTTCTACACTGTTTCAGCCTAGAGATAGCGCCTGGGGAAACATTAAACTTTTGCCTGAAAATTTAAGGTTCGCACTGTCACACAAAGGTTGTCAATTTGGTGTTTCTGAAATTCAAACTGTCATTAAGCGTCCTTGGAATGGCTCTGGTGTCTATTTACTTTTAAAATACCTGGATGACTACCCTGATTTACAACAAGAAGTAATGAAACAAATTTTCGAAAGTATACGTTCAACAGGAGATTTTAAAGAGTCTAGAGAATATATGAGTCGTTTTCTGGAAAATTTACCTGCTAACTTTAAAGAGCATACTATCAATGGAACGAAGATTTCTCAGCTTTGTCGACATGGATGGACAATGGAAACTAACCTAGAAGATGCCATTGCTAGAATTCCTAAAGACAGAGTTGTTTTTGTAGTAGCTTACGCTGGCCTGCTTGGCATTCGGCCAATGATACAGAGCTTAAAGCCTGATGAACGCTTTGTTATTTATTTAGAGAAAGCAGAAAATCCTGAGAAATTTTGTGGCTACCGAGTACAGCTAGAAGAAGATGATGAATTTACTATTCAGCCTATTGCAGTTTCTCAGCTCAAAGGTACTAAAATTACACTTCTGGATGACACCTATAATACAGGTGGAACCGTTGAAGGTTTAGCCAGTGATCTACTTAAAAAAATTCCGAACTTAGATATTAACTTTGCAGTGGGAAGTTTTTCAAAGCCTCCAAATCCAAATAGCAGTATTAAAAGTGTATAATATCTTGTTGTCTTTTAAAGTAGTACTGATAATATTTAATTATATGGATACTATTATAATTTTTGGAGCCCGTGGCTATTTAGGACAATATTTTCAGAAACAATACCCACATGCGCATACGCCAGGCGTGGATATTGGAGATAAAAATGCAGTAGCAGCCGTACTAGATGAACTTAAGCCAGATGTTGTTATTAATGCTGCCGGACGAACTGGTCGACCCAATGTAGACTGGTGCGAAACCCATAAACAAGAAACCCATTATGGTAACGTAACTGCACCACTGGTGTTAATGGACGAATGTGTAAAGCGTGATATTTACATGGTGCAAATTTCTACCGGTTGTATGTTTGAAGGTGATAACGATGGTAAAGGATTTAGTGAGCAAGATGATCCAAATTTCTTTGGTAGTTTTTATAGCCGTGGTAAAGCTTGGCTCGATGGCATGTGTCGCGAGTTTCCAGTATTTTTACCAAGGCTGCGTATGCCGATTGATGGCACAACACATGAACGTAACTTAATTACAAAAATTTCTAAATACGAAAACCTGCTTGATGCAAAGAACTCGATGACGTATTTGCCAGACCTTATGATGGTGATTGATAAAATGATAGAGCAACGATTTATTGGACCGCTAAATATTGCTAACCCAGGCATTATTAGCCCATACGATATTATGGTGATGTACCAAGAAATTGTGGACCCAAGCCACACCTTTGGTCGGTTTGATGCCGCCGCACTTGATAAGGAAACTGCAGCTCGCCGTAGTAACTGCATGCTTAATACCGATAAGCTGGTAGAGCTTGGTATTAACCTGCCACCAATTGAAGATAGAATTCGTGAGGCACTGATGATGATTAAGGAGAATGCCTAGCCTTCTATCTCAAATTTACATCTTGATTATTTTACTATCTTTAAGTAGCATTTTATCTTATGTGGCATTACGTTTACCTACTACAGACACAAGATAAACAACATCACTATACTGGTGTTACTAATAATATAAATCGTAGGATTTTTGAACATAACAATGGCTTTAGTAAATACACCAGTAAACATCTTTTAGATTGTAACCTGTGGGATTTAGATTGTGCTGTAATGTTTAGGAGTCGAAAAAAAGCTGAAAAATTTGAAGAATATCTAAAAACTCAATCTGGGAGGAGGTTTGCTAAACGCTTTCTTTAAACGGCCGTCTCCGCTTTGTTGTTGTTTTTAGTAATTACTATTAAATAACTTTGATTACCAAGGATAGCTGCTTCGGGCCTTTGGTCGCTTATCTACGAAAAGACCTGGTGTAGTCCCGACGCAACGCAGTGGAGACGGACGGAGAAAGGTCGTTTCTCTTTTGCTAATTGGCTCTTGGCATTTATACTGCCTACATGTCTAAAACTATTTTTGTTACCGGTGCAGCCGGTTTTATTGGTTCACACTTTTGCCGTTATTGGAACGAGCAATATCCAGATGATACCGTTATTGCGTTTGATAAACTTACATATGCGGGCGTAGAGGCAAGCCTTAATGATGTAGAGTGCACATTTATACAAGGTGACATTGGTGACACTGAACATGTATTAAACTTATTAAACGAGCATGAAGTAAATATTATTGTTAACTTTGCGGCTGAAAGCCATAACAGTTACGCCACTAAAAACCCTGGCGTGTTTTTCCAGACAAACTGTGTAGGCACCCAAGGCCTGTGTGAGGCTGCAAGACTGTACGGTAAACTAGAACGCTTACACCATATTTCTACGTGTGAAGTATACGGAGATTTAGCACTTGATAGCCCCGAACTTTTTTCTGAAACTTCACCACACCAACCTAACACTCCATACAATGCTAGTAAGGCAGCAGCCGACCATGTTATTCGCTGCTACCACCATACGTATGGGCTACCAACATCTGTAACCAGCTGTGCTAATAATTATGGTAGTTACCAATTTCCAGAGAAACTTATTCCCCTGTTTATTGCTAAAGCATTAAATGATGAACCATTAACCCTTTACAAAAGTAGTGATAATCGTCGAGAATGGATACACGCCATTGACCATTGCCGCGCTATTGACGATGTTATTTTTAAGGGTAAAGCTGGTGAAACCTACCATGTTGGTACCGGTGTCGAAAAATCTGTCGAAGAAATTTCAGACCTTATTTTAGATACACTTGGTAAAAGCCATGACTTAAAAACATACGTACCCGATAGGCCAGGGCACGACAGAAGATATGCGTTAGATTTTACAAAGATTCAACGCGAACTTGGTTGGGAACCTAGTATTAGTTTTGAAGAAGGCATGGCGCAAACCATTGAGTGGTATAAAAATAATGAAGACTGGTGGCGTCCTTTAATTGGCCGAAGTCCAGTTGATGAAGGTAAGGATTGGGAATAGTATTTAATGCTATCTCTACTTTTTTGTAACCAAAAAAGTAACAAAAAAGTTTCGCGCTAGACGTTCG
>CAYSVN010000007.1:0-5917 GCA_964434585.1 uncultured Candidatus Peribacteria bacterium
TCATCATAATCTTTAGCTTCGCGAATAGCAGTTAGTAGTCCATGGCTATTAAGAATACTGCGCAGCTCTGTACCAGAACGCGTTGTAGTATGTTGTATTTGCTGCAGTGTGTTTACAGGAATTAGCATACTTAGTTTGTTATCGACAATACCAAACCCAACTGTGCTGTTATTGGTTGGCACAATTTGCTCTAGCTTATGGCCGCTGGTGCTAAGCAACATTGGTGAAATAGCCGCAATAATAGACTGAGTATAAAACCCTTCACCAGACTCCCCTTTTACCCGAGGGTGCGAAGTATTACCATCTTCCTTTGCTTGTACGTATGCTAAATATGCACGGTGTTTCATAATTTCATGTCCTTGCTGCTCGAACATGTCTCTAGATATATTCCACAGCTCATTAAAGTCTGGACCTCGCAAATTACCAAATATTGGCGGATGCTGATTTCTATAGCGTTGCATTGTATTATCCCAACTTTCTTGGGCTTGCTGCTTAAGTTCTGTTGGCGAATCACCAACAGAAATTTGATATTGCATTGCTGTATAAGAATGAACCCATTTTGTAATGTAAGCTGGCAATGCTCGTAAAAAATCATTCATTTCTTGTGTTAAGCGATACTCTCTATTGGTATCACCACTGCGGACAACATAATTACCATTTAAAAAGTCATCAAGTTGAGCTTCCGCTGCTTGCTGGTAATATTCCATAGGAATGTGTCGCTCTAGGTAGTGTATATTTTTATCACGATATTTATTATTTAAACTTTCAGCGGGGGCTATCATATCCCTTGGATCCGTTGTTACAATATTTGTTGGCAATATTGATTCATTACCAACCAGTCGATTATTAATAACTAAAGAAGCATCTTGCTGTAAAACAGGTACGCCGTCTTGCCATGTTACGACAATAGATTCAACGGGCACACCATGCTTAGCACTTAGTAATGCAATTTCATAATCACCAGTTGGTAAATCTACCGGTAGGCCAATTCTGGCTTGTATAAATTCATTCGGCTTCATACCGCCAGTATGTTCAATAATAACAGCAGGCACATCAGCAGCAGGCTGCCCATTACGCAATAACACAGCATGCGAAACATTACGATTATTATGAATAGTCACTAAGGCGTAATGTCTATCAGCCGAGAACGCATCTTTTTCTGCCTGTGATAAACGATCAAAATCTCGCTGTAACATGACAACGGCATTAGGGCGTGTTTCAATTTCTGCTAGTAACATAGGCTCACCATGTTCAGCGTCCAACCTACCTGCCTGTAGTGCATCGAACGATTCCTGTTCTGTCATAATAATGCCATCTTCAATCCGCACGCCATCAATAACCTTGCCGCGATAGTCCCGCAAGACAATAGTGGCATTTGGTGAAATATTAAACTGAGGCTGATTAGTAAGCGTGCTGCCAAATTGCTTAAAAGGGTATGTTTTCGTATTGCCGTCCTGTGTAATATCAATGTAAACAATATCATTATCAGTCTGGTAACGAACATTTGCCTTAAGTTGTCCATCAACATCAGTAAGCGACACCTCCATGTGTTCAAAAATATTGTTATCAAGTAAATCATCAAACGCCTCTAGGTAATCATCATCACCATATTGTTCATCAAGCTCTGTTAGAGTTTCTCCTAACCGATTGTAATTAGAGACATTAGAGGTAGATAGTGCATCTGTATTAATAGATTCGTATCGCTCGAATGCGGCATCAAGAAGTGTGTTCGCGAAATTTCGAACATCAGCAGAATGCTGTAAATGGCTACTTGTAAAATTTCGAACTTCTAGCTGTTGTGCAAAGTCAGATGTTGCTTCGAGTGTCTGCTCTAAAACATTAAGGTCTAGCGGCTGAGCAGAAAGCGTTGCTCGTTGCCCACGTAAAGAATCTACTAATGATACTAATTGATCATGCTGATGCTGAACATTAATAATTGCTGCAGGAAATGTCTCAATTACTTCTTTCATTTTAAAATAATCTCCATGTTGTTGAGTTAAAGTGTTAGTTAATTGGTCGTAGCTATTTTGTGTACTTTGAACAAATCTACGGTAACGATAACGATGGCTATACGGGGTGTAACGGTCTATAAGATATTGATAATGATTTAATAGACTTAAGTGCGGCTGCCAACGTTCCTGCGTTGTAGGATACAGCTCTTGAGCTTCAGCTAGCTGAGCTTCCATACTAGCTAAACTAGCGGAAATATTAGAGAGCTCCACAGCTTTATCGGAGGTCTGCAAGTGCAACGTTGTCCAATCATCAACTTGTTGATCAAGTGGTAATCCATCAAGCTGTTCACGTAATGTGTAAGCCGTAGCATCAAGCACCTCAAGGACATCTGCATCATCAATATTGCCAAACAATGCATCTACCTGTTGCAACTCATCGTCTTGAAGTAAGGCTAAGTCAGCCGTGGGTACAACTTGTTGAATATTTGTAGTAATATCATGCTGCAGTTCATCTACCGCAAGTTGCGCTGGCGAAAGCGTTGCTAATAACTGTTTGGGTTCTAGTTTTTCAAAACTAAGTGATGATGATACCTGTGATGCAGATGAGCGTTGACGATTAGCCATAACAAAAAAAGGAAGGAAGGTAAGTTCTAACCCTACTCTGTTACAACGCATGTTGTAAAGGATGAACTAGTAGTAAAAATATTCATACTTTACCCCTTATTTAAAGGCAAAACTCTACTATCCTGTATAAAATACTTACACTTACAAAGAGTTAAAACTATGTTGTAATATATATTTATATTGTATAAAAAATATATACAAAATAGTTCAGAATAACTGTTGAAAAGGTGGCTACGAATGGCTTACACCATTCTTCGGCTACGCTCAGGATGACAACTTAGTTTAATGGAGCAATTGCAAACGTTACTGCAAATGGCTTACACCAGATGACCACGCTGTTGTACTGTGTTACGTCAATATCTTCTGCGATAGTATAGTTTTGGCTCCCTTTATTACCTTTAAGTTCTCCTAGGTCTATAAAGCCACTATCAACATCGCCAGAAGCATCTTTAACTAAATACACATGTAAGGCTGGGCCATTAGTGACATCAAAATCCTCAAACCGTAGTAAATTCTGGCCATCTTCTAAACTATAAACCGTTGCCTTACCAGAACCATTATGGAAACTATCAACGCCAACAAACGTACCCACACTTAATGCCGTAGGACCCGTAGGCATGGCATCTGCTGTAATAACATCTGGCATATTCGCTGCTAGGTCGTCCATTTTTAACTTAAGATCACGCTGCTCACCTTTTGTAAGCTTGTTAACTTCTTCTGGCGTTAAATTTTTCATCATCTCCATATCATTTGCAGTTGTATTAACAACGTTAGCAACTGGGAATTGCTCATCTACAACCTTATCAATAAATAATGGTGAGCCTAAATACCAAGCGGCAGCAAGGACAATAATAAGTATAATAAGAGCAATGAGTTTTTTCATAGTAGTATCATACTACAAGGCATTCTCCAAGAAGCCAAGGGTTCGGCTCCAAGCTTTGTTAGCTGCTGGCGTTGTAAGCTCTCGTGCAAAGCCATGACCTTCGTTTTCGTAAATAAATACTTCATGCTCCCCTTGTAGGGTTTGTAAGTTTGCCTGAAATGCTTTTACATCATCAACTGGAATCGATTCATCATCTTCACCAAAGTGGCCCATGATAGTACTGCTCATAATAGCTAAGTCGTCCTCTGGGTTAAACTGGCCATAGTAAATAACCGAAGCGTTAGTTCCTAAATTATTTTTAGCCATTTGGTAACTCCAGCCTCCACCAAAGCACCAACCAACCGAAGCTAAGCTATCTTGTTTAACCTTGGTACCAGTTTTTAAAAAAGCTACTGCCTGTTGTAGGTTGTCAAACGCATCAACTTGGTTCTCGCGAACACTACCAGCAAGTGTACGAGCTACAGCCGGATCATCAGTTACTTGACCATTATATAAATCGACCGCTAAGGCAACGTAACCTTCTTTTGCAAAGTTATCCGCGTAGGCTTTAATGCCATCGTTCAACCCCCACCATTCATGAATAAGTACCAAGGCTGGAAACGGACCCTCGCCTTCTGGCATTGCTAAGTACCCTTCCCCCGCTCCATAACTTACCATGCGCGATTGCTCATTAACGACAGGTGTAGTATCTGTTGTGCCAGCAGGTTGATCGACCGTAGTAGCACAAGCGGCTAATAAAAGAGGTAAAAATAGTATAAAAAATTTGTTCATAAATAAAGAATAGAGCAATAAGGCTGTAGTGTAGTCTACGGCAAACCTTTATGCAAAGTATTTATAATCCTAAATTAATATTGGCTGGGGCTAGTGGACTATTTTCGAACTTTTATTAAAACTGGTAAACATTAATTAATGGGAAATTTAACTTATCAATGTTAGAGTTGGAATATGAAAAAAAATATTATTAAAATACTGTTAGGAATATCAATAATCTTAGGACTTCTGATTGCTTTTTCATACGTCAGATGTGGTGATCCGATTGAAGCTCATTATCAGGCAGAGCATTCTCTTTTTTCTGATGTACCAAGAGTTGGAAATAACAACAAAATAAATAATAGTTTTTCTAAATGGTTTTCAGGAGTTATATTTTGTATATTAAATGATTCAGCAACTGAATATTACCAACGTTCATCTTTAGATTCTAAATAAAATTTATCTGGCTGGGGCTAGTGAACTATTTACGAACTTTTATACAACTTGATCCGTATGGCGCTAATTGATAGAATTTTAGTTTTCTGTTATAATAAGATATGCAAACTCTAGACACACATAAGCAAAATTCGTGCGACATTTATCATTATCACTCTTTGAATGACATAGAACTTGAATATACCCAGCTGTTGACTGAAATTATTAATGATAGATATCTTAATAATTTGGATATGTCATACCTGTTGGCATTTAGAGAAGAAAAATTAGTAGGAATAGCTGCATTCACAAGCTCAAATTGTAGCTCTACTTTACATGAAATATTTGTAATGGAACATCAGAGGTCTAACGGCATAGGTGAGCAATTAATGGTTGAATTTGAGGCTTGTTCACAGAATACAGTGAAACAACTTTCAGTCCTTTCAGAGAACGAAGGGGCGATAAACTTTTATAGGCGACTTGGTTATGAGGTTATAAATGACCCATCTTCAATTATAAAAATGGAGAAAGAGTAGCACTTAAAATGTTCTATATTACTGGCTGGGGCTAGTGGACTATTTACGAACTTTTCAATTTATAAAATAACCCATTTATAACACCTAGCGATATTGAATATTTTAATCATGCAACGTCAGCCAGGGAAACAGCAGCGGAAATAATAAATGTAGATATTGATACCAAGTTTATTGCAGTAAAAATTTTTCTTCTTTTACTTTTAAAAAGTGTTAGAACCCTAAAGATAACAACTGCTAAAATACTTAGTATTAATATTGCTATTGGAGCTATTCCATTTAAATCAAAATAATCTTTAATTTGATGAAAGGATGCCAAATAATCTTTTAAAAAAAGACCAAGTAATGATATACACATTGAGAGAACTATTAATAACATCGCATGTATGATTGAAATATTTTTATTATTTAAAATAATATTTTTATTTTGCCAAAAAATATATAATGCAATAAAAAGAAAGGCTGGTGTAACAAAAAGAAGCATGTTTGATAACCCAAATAGATATTCAACATAGAATGATTTTTGAGATAAATTTTTAAAAGCAGTCAATATTGGGCCAAGTAATGTTACAGCGACAATTACAATAGTAGAAATGTAATCTATCTTTCGTTCATTATTTATATTCATAAAAAGAGCATACATCAACAATGTAGCGAATAATAGATTATTGCAATATCTTGGCTGGGGCGGAGGGATTCGAACCCCCGAATGCTGGTACCAAAAACCAGTGCCTTACCAC
>CAYSVN010000007.1:5927-12018 GCA_964434585.1 uncultured Candidatus Peribacteria bacterium
CCTTACCACTTGGCGACGCCCCAAAATGTGAATCGCGACGAGGTTCTTTAGAACGAAGTCGGATGGATCATTATTGTAATGAGTTTTTTGCAGGATACAAGAGATGTTTAACCAGCTATAATAGCTTTAATGGCTAAACTTGTACTCGACCTTCACGACATCTACAACCAAGGCAAAAATATTAAAGAGTCTCTTGGGGCTATTATGCACGAAGCAGTCGACAAAAAAATAAAGATGGTAGAAATTATCCCTGGCAAGGGCAGTGGACAATTACGCCGTACTGTTATTCGTTTTTTACAACAAGGTCATATTAAAAACATGTACCACCGTATAGAAGTTGATGA
Organism: uncultured Candidatus Peribacteria bacterium; assembly: GCA_964434585.1. Taxonomy (GTDB): domain Bacteria; phylum Patescibacteriota; class Gracilibacteria; order Peribacterales; family Peribacteraceae; genus CAYSVN01. Next base: position 6,272 of record CAYSVN010000007.1, read on the forward strand.
CAAAAACCATGGGCGTTTATTTGTACACTTTAAACACAATCAAAAGTTGCAGAGGTAGAACATGCTGCAGATGTTTAAGAAGGGTCTTAATTTTATGATATTTTAAAATTAAAGTGTTTTTTACACCTCTGAGACATTTGCAACTTCTGCAACATTTAATCTACTTTCGGCAACTTAACTGTAAACGTTGTTCCTTCTTGCTCGTTAGAGCTAAAGCCAATAGTTCCTTTAAGCATGGTAATAATTGTTTTTGCGGTATATAAACCGAGTCCTGTACCATCTGGTTGAGCCTCAAGGCCTTGTGACCCCCTAAAGAATTGTTGGAATACCCTTGTTTGTTCTGCAACAGGGATAATTTTGCCAAGATTATGAATAGAAATCAAAACATGTCGTTCGTTTTCCTTTGCCTTAACGGTAATTTTACCACGATCATCACTATACATTACAGCATTGCCTATAAGGGTGTCGATTACTTTTTCTAAAAACGTGCTATCGGCTGCCACGTTAATAGCTGGATCGCATGTAAATTCTATATACTGCCCCCTGGCAGAAGTAGCCTCTTTAAAACTAGCAATAACATGTGCCAACATAGGGCTAAGCGGTTGTAGTTCTAATTCAACATCCTTAACACCTGCATTAAATGATGTGGTTTTTAAAATAGAATTTAGATACTCCGTTAAGTGAACCGATGATTCATGTGCATTTACTAGTAATTCTTGCTGGTCTTCTGTTAGGTTAGATGTGTCGTCTTGCATTGCTTCTAGCGACCAACGAACTCCAGAAATTGGTGTACGCAACATGTGCGAAGTAATAGTCATAAAATTAGCTTTTGTTTCTTCCATTCGTTTTTGCTCACTAACGTCAATCACAAAGCCTTCAATTGCTTTTATTTTACCACCAGACTTAAAGGCGCCTCTCCCCTGTTCCCAAACCCATTTTTCATGACCATCTTTAGTAAGAATACGATAAGAAATTTCAAAATGATGTTTATCGGCAAGGGCAGTTGTAATAGTCTCCTCAACAGCGTCTTGGTCTTCTGGGTGAATAAGAGATCGATAAGAAATAGCATCTTCGCCAGACAGTTGTTGTACACTATATCCTGTTAATTCTTCAGCCATCGGATTTACAAAGTCAAAAGGCTCATTATAATTATTAATATCCCTATAAACCATACCAGGAACATTACTCATTAAGCGCAATAAGCGTTTTTGCTGTTCGACACGACGTTGAGCTATGCGCCCAGTTAAAAGTGATAACAAAACAGCAAGAAGACTAAACATTCCTAGCATCGGTAACAAGTTTTTCCAAGCAACATCAACAAAGCTATCTGCCGGCATATCCAAACCTAATACTGCTAATACTTCACCATTTTGCCCAGTTATTGGTGCATACCCCGAAAGAAAGCGCCCCCATTTATTAATAGTAAATTCAGACTCAACAGCAGGCTGTAAAAATGCTTCTTCATTTAAAACAGAGGTTGGTGTGATGGTAAAATAATCATTAGGATACGATGGTGCTTCATCTTCTGAAATAACGTCATCATTATTCCGGTCAAGTTGATCAATTGAACTCAAAGTGTCAGCATCCAACACAAAAGCTAGCGCAAGTGGTTGATCTGTCTTACGTAAAACATAAACATTATCTGCCAATGGAATTTGCTGCCTGATAACACGTAGAGTTTCTGAAAGCTTTAAAAATACCGGAGTATTAATGGCGTCATTATCATTAATAATATAATCTACATAATTGGGGTTCACTTGAGTAGCAGCTAACGATACCAAAGAGCCAAGATGCTGTCGTAGTTGATCTTGGGTGTAAATTGCACTTTGATATGCAAATAAACTTCCAAGCACCATAATACTAAGTAACACCATTAATGCTGGAAAAACAATCGCTATTGAAGCGCGTGCCGGGTGGCTATTTACAGATCTAGACATCAAATTATTATAACACAATAAAGACTAAAAAGGTAGAAAATGCAAAAGGCAATTAAGAGGTTTTAACGTATCTTCATGTCGCAGAACAATAAAAATAGAAGTAAAAATTACTAATAAAAATATAACCATAACAAGCTGTAAATAATTGGCTGATGAACAAGGTAAACAAGTAGTGAGCGCCTACCAAGCCAAAGAAGCCAGCTAGGCCATGCTATAAAGCGTAAGTAACCTTGTGAACCCTGAGGGTATAACCAGCTACCAAGTCCCATTCCTAACAAAATAACTGAAAACCATGGAATGAGCGGATAATAATCAACCGATAAAAACCCAAACGGTTGCATTCCTAATGGTAGTAGCAGCCAAGATGGTAAATATTGTAACGGTTCTATTGCTACAAGCAATACACTTCCAATTAACCACCATAATACTGCATTTATAATATTCCATATCTTGAATCGTTGAAACACCAACTGCAGCAAAGTTGCAACAGCAATGAGGTGCAAAATTCCAAAACGCACATAACTTTGTGGGATGTAAATATACGTAACAGCAGATATAAGTAAGGCTCCTATAAGTATAATCGTAAATCTTTTGAACAATTTTTGTATACGATGATAAGAAGAAGATCTTTGCCAAGAAATAGTAGAAACCGCCCCTACTAAAAGCAGAAATATAAAAGCAATCGGCTGAGACCATGGCTGCCAAATTTCTGTAGCAATTGGCAAAGAAACGCCAAAAAAGAATGTTAAATCAAACAACGTGTGATAAATCATCATCGCTACAATAGCCAAACCTCTTAGTGCATCTAATTCTGGGTAACGTTTAACAGAGCTCATACCTAAAGTGTAACAGAGTATAAAGTAGAGGAAACGCAATTTCTTCTTAATGATAAGTAATTACAATGGTTCCATCTTATTTATTTCCATATTTTATTTATGAAAACAAAATCATTACTCGCCATTACCTTAGTGGTATTTATGGGCGCAAATTCAGCTCTGGCTATGACAGATACTGACGAAACAACCACCGTAAAACCAAGCCGTATTAAAGCAGAAAAAATTGAAACTCTAAAGATGATGAATGTAAAAGCTCCACGCATGGTAAAAGCAAAGGCTAAAAATAATATTACCAAGAAATTAAATACATACCTAAAACGTAACGATATTGAAAAACCAGAGCAGTGGACCGATTGGGATAAAGTAGAAAAAACAGCATACCTTAAAGAAGCTGGTCTTGATGTTGAACGAATGGAGGCCTTTAAAGACAAGGTCGTCCGCAAGGCAAATCATGAAATTAAACTAAGAAAACTTGAAAAATTAAGCGAGCTAGACATAAGCGATGTTCCTGAAAAATACAAAGCAGGTATTGCATTTGCTAGAGATAACGGAATTATGCAAGGAGACCAACTGGCTGATGGCACCCGTGCTGTTAATGCCGAAAAAGCAGTAAAAAGAATCGACTTCTTTATTATGTTTAAACGTATTATGAACCGTGCTGGAGAAAAGATGAGCGTAGACGATGTAGCCGCAAGGTTTAAAGACTTTGATAAAACCCAATGGTACGGAGAAGATGCTACAGACGCTATTTCCTGGAAAGTGTTAAAAGGTGATGGCAACAATCTACTGCGTTTAACAGATTCTGTAACACTAGCAGAAGCAGGAGCAATGGCAGAACGCATAACAGGAATCGAAACAGCTGGTTACACACATCCTGCTGTTGAAGCTGGACATTGGTATTCAGAAAGCATGAGCTACTTTCTTGAAACTGGTATTATAGATGAAGAATTCTACAATCCAACCCATGAATTAAACAGAGGAGAAACTGCTGATATTATTCGTGCCCTTGTACAGCAACAACAAGATATTGATGACGGCTTTGTAGATTACGAGGAGGCTGAATATGAAGATGAAGATGAGGCTGAATATGAGGCTGAATATGAGGCTGAATATGAGGATGAGGATGAGGATGAGGATGAGGATGAGGATGAGGATGAAGAACTTTCAACTTTATGTAAAAATAAAGGTGGAACATATAATGTAGAGCATAATGAATGTGAAAATATTTCTGCTGATGCATGCGAAGTATTAGATGGAACATTTAATGCTTGTGCGAGCGCTTGTCGTCATGACGAAACTGCCGAAGGATGTACTTTGAATTGTGTTCAAGTATGCGCTTTAAATAATGAGTAAAACTAAAGTACTCATTTTCTAGATCTTTAAAAAAAACCTCTCAGGCTCTGAGAGGTTTTTTGTTATCTACACTACAATACATCCTCGCCCATCTAGCATTCATCCATTATACTCATAACATTAATTCCCTACTCCTTTATGAACAACACGCCTTTCCAAAACTATTTAGACCGCTTAGCTGTAGCAGGTAAAATCTTAAAATTAACAACAGAAGAAGTTTCTAAATTATCAGAGCCACAGGTAATACACGAGCCAACATTAGAAATTACCATGGACGATGGGTCAGAAAAAACATTTAACGCCTACCGTGTACAATTTAACAATGCGCGCGGGCCTTATAAGGGTGGTATAAGATTTCACCCCGATGCAGATATTGCAGAAGTAAAAGCACTAGCCGCATTAATGGCTGTTAAGTGCTCTGTAGTAAATCTGCCACTTGGTGGTGGTAAAGGTGGCGTAGAGGTAAACCCAAAAGAATTAAGTAGTAGCGAATTGGAGCGCTTAAGTAGAGCTTGGGTACAGGAGCTGGCAGATTATATTGGGCCAACAAAAGATTGTCCCGCTCCAGATGTCTATACCAATCCACAAATTATGGCCTACATGATGGATGAATTCGAACAAATTAAACAAGAAAGTATTCCTGGTGTCTTTACAGGTAAGCCACTAGAAATTGGCGGAAGCAAAGGGCGCGGTAGTGCTACTGCACAAGGTGGTGTTTATGTACTAGAGGAGTTGCGTAAAAATCTTAACAAAGACGCTAAAGACTTAAAGGTAGCCATTCAAGGTTTTGGAAACGCTGGATACCATGCAGCAAATTTTTTACATAAACTTGGCTACACTATTGTAGCCGTAAGCGATAGCCGAGGTGGACTTTATAGCGAACACGGCTTAGACCCTCAGCAAATTTATAAAGCTAAACAAGCAAAAGGCGCTGTAACTAGTATGTACTGTAATGGTGAAGTATGTGACGCTCAGGCAATGCAGTCAGACAATGTTAAGCGTATTACCAATGAAGAATTAATAACTTGCGACTGCGACGTACTTGTTCCAGCTGCGCTTGATAACGTTATTCGTGAAGACAACGCTGGCGATGTAAAAGCAAGCATTATTTTAGAGCTTGCCAACGGCCCAACTACGCCAGAGGCAGACGCAATACTGGAGTCCAAAGACATTAAACTAGTGCCAGATGTACTGGCTAACGCTGGCGGGGTAACCGTAAGTTATTTTGAAATGGTTCAAAACCAAATGAATTTTTATTGGACAGAAGAAGAAGTTCAGCAAAAACTAAAACCAATTATGGTAGATGCTTTTGCAGCCGTTTGGAAAATGAGCCAAGCAGAAAATATCTCCATGCGTAAAGCCGCCTTTGTCGTAGGTGTAAAACGTATTGTAGACGCTATGCGTTTGCGCGGTCGCTAATATTATAAAAATGCAACACTTAATAATATGGCAAACCATGTTTGAACGAGTAGCTTGTGCTCTGCGAACGGAGAAGTCGGTCACTTAACTGCTCGAAACAAAGGTGTCCAATGAATAAAAGGAATAAGCTTTATAGACTTTGACGTGAACAGATAACACAACACGAGAGAGTTTTGCTTGCCATGATTTTTTTGGTTCGTTC
>CAYSVN010000007.1:12118-13601 GCA_964434585.1 uncultured Candidatus Peribacteria bacterium
AACAGATAACACAACACGAGAGAGTTTTGCTTGCCATGATTTTTTTGGTTCGTTCTTGTATCAACAAAAATGAACATAATAGAAGTTTTAAATATTATAAAAAAGCCGCATAACATCCATGCTTGCGGCTACTTTCGACGATCCATTGCTTTGTTAAGCAATTGTTGATCGATGAGGGTTCATACTCCAACTCTCCCGTGTACCGGGCGAACAAAGAGCGTAGACAACAACACCAACTCCAACAATTGGGCCGACAAACCACAACCAAGGCGATTGAATAACTGCGAAGTCGAAATTCGCAATATAAACAATAAATTTGGCGAAGGCTACGACCAGGGAAACAAGCACGAATGCGATCAAGAATGCAACGAATGCATTCTCAGAAAAATATTTAATATTCAAAGCGTTCTCCTGAAAATCGACAAATAAACTTAAAGATCGTATAAATAAAATACTATTTTTAACTACATAAGTCAATCAATCAAATAAATAGGGGTAACAATTAATGTGTACAAAAACATAAAAAAGCCCTTTACAAGGGGGCGACAGGTGTTTAACATACCGGTCCATGCCATGGTTCGGCTTCGCTCACCATGACATCTTATCCATTTACTTTTATATTAAGTGCCAACTATCAGTCAACTCGTGCGCAAAGGCCGCAAGGACAAGCGCAAGAAATCTAAGGCTCCAGCTCTCCAATACACTTGGAATAGCTTAAAGATGAAAAACGTTCCCCTGCCAAAGGGTTGTCCGTTTAAACGTGGTGTTTGTGTAAAGGTAACAACGATGACACCTAAAAAGCCTAACTCTGCGTTACGTAAAATTGCTCGTGTTCGTTTAACCAATGGTCACGAAGTAAAAGCTTACATTATGGGTGAGGGCCACAATCTACAAGAACACAGTGTTGTACTTGTACGTGGTGGACGTGTAAAAGATCTTCCAGGAGTTAAGTACCACATTGTTCGTGGTGTACTTGATACAGAAGGTGTAGGCGATCGTAAACAAAGTCGTTCTCGTTATGGAGCTAAAAAACCTAAATCTTAATTATGGCTAAACCAATTAAACCTTTTATTCCGGCTAATAGTAATCCTTTCATTGAAAAGTTTATTAATTGTATGATGCACGATGGTAAAAAATCTATCGCTCGTCGTATTTTCTGGGATGCTATGGCTTCTGTTAAAGAGCGTAGTAAGGAAGACCCAATTGAAGTATTTACAAAAGCATTAACAAACGTAACTCCACTTATTGAAGTTCGTCCTAAGCGTGTTGGTGGTTCTGTATACCAAGTACCAATCGAAGTTACTCCTAATCGTCAGCAAAGTCTTTCTATCCGTTGGATTCTAACAGCTGCTCGTGCTCGTAAAGGAATGCCAATGAGCCAACGCCTAGCAGCAGAAATTATGGATGCTAGTACCGACCAAGGTGCAGCCTTTAAAAAGAAACAAGACGTTCTTAAGATGGCTCAAGCCAATAAAGCATTCGC
>CAYSVN010000007.1:13701-15646 GCA_964434585.1 uncultured Candidatus Peribacteria bacterium
TTATATCTTTCCTATTTTAGAATTATGTCTAAAAAAGTAAAACTATCTATTGATATTCAACCACTTGGTGACCGCGTAGTGGTACACCCACTTGAAGCCGCCACCAAAACTGCTTCTGGACTTTTTATTCCCGAAAGTAACGCTGGTGAAAAGCCACAACAAGGTATTGTAATTGGCCTTGGTAATGGCGGAACTGGTAACGACGTGCCAAATCCTCATGACTTTTTAAAGATTGGTGATACTGTTTTATTCGGTCGTTACGCCGGTGATGAGCTTAAGGTAGAAGATGTCGATGGAAACGACGTAGAACTAAAAGTATTCCGACTCGACTCTGTACTAGGTGTTGTTAAATAGGGATTAGGGTTAAAGAATTAGAGATTAGTGTGTTCTTCAAGAATTTCATACTGATGCCTAACCACTAATCCCCTTCATAACAACTTATATATATTTAACTTATTTATTTCAAATTCCCAATTTTAACCATGTCAGCTAAAAATATTGTATTTTCTAATCAAGCCCGCGAAGCTATCTTTGCTGGTGTTACCAAGCTTGCCGATGCCGTGCGAGCAACGATGGGGCCTAAGGGTCGCAATGTATTAATTCAAAAAAGCTTTGGTGGCCCAACTGCCACTAAAGACGGTGTAACCGTCGCAAAAGAAATTGAGCTAACCGATGCTACCGAAAATATGGGAGCTCAACTTGTAAAAGAGGCAGCCACTAAAACCAACGATGCCGCTGGTGACGGAACAACAACTGCTACTGTTTTAGCACACGCTATGATGGAAGAAGGACTAAAACATCTTAGTTCTGGTAGTAACCCTATTGCTATAAAGCGTGGTATCGAAAAAGCAGTAGATACTATTGTTGCTAAACTTGATAGTATGAAAAAATCAGTAAAAGACCGCGAGCAATACGCTGCGGTTGCCAATATTTCTGCCCAAGACCAAGAGGTTGGTGATATTATTGCAGAAGTAATTGAGCAAGCTGGTGCTGGAGGGGTTATTACCGTAGAAGATGGGCAAACAACGGGCATGGAAAAGGAATACGTAGAAGGAATGCAATTCGAAAATGGTTACATTTCTCCATATTTTATGACGGATCCAAAGCGTCAAGAGGCAGTGTTCGAAAATCCAAGTATTTTAATTACGGATAAAAAAATTAGCTCTATTAAAGAGATTCTTCCTTTACTAGAAGCATTAGCACAAGCTGGTCAAAAAGAAGTCGTTATTATTGCAGAAGATGTTGATGGCGAAGCACTAGCAACACTTGTTGTTAATAAAATGCGCGGTACATTCTCTGCCCTTGCTGTAAAAGCACCTGCATTTGGAGACCGTCGTAAAGCTATCTTGCAAGATATTGCCGTTCTTACCGGTGGCCGTGTAATTTCTGAAGAAGTAGGCCTTAAGCTAGAAAATGCCACCGTAGAAGACCTTGGTCAAGCACGTCGTATTGTTGCCAGTAAAGACGTAACCCAGATTGTAGATGGCGCTGGTAGTAAAAACGCTATTGCTAGCCGCATTAAACAAATTGAAAACGAAATGCAGCTAAGTAGCAGTGATTATGATAAAGACAAGTTAGCAGAGCGAATGGCTAAAATGTCTGGCGGTGTTGCCATTATTAAAGTTGGCGCTGCTACCGAGTTAGAACAAAAAGAAAAGAAGGATCGTGTAATTGATGCCCTTTCTGCAACACGTGCAGCAGCCGAAGAAGGAATTGTGCCAGGTGGAGGAACAGCCTACATTCGTTGCGTGCCAACGCTAGAAAAATTACTGAAAGAAGAAACAAATACCGACGAACAAATTGGTATTGAAATCGTTAAAAATGCTATTACTGCTCCAGCCCGTTACATTGCAGATAATGCTGGTGTAAATGGAGACGTTGTTATCGAGAAAGTTCTAAACCTTAAAGGTGGTGAAGGATACAATGCTTTAACCGGTACTTATGG
>CAYSVN010000007.1:15656-31662 GCA_964434585.1 uncultured Candidatus Peribacteria bacterium
ATAAAAGACAAAGTTATTGATCCTAAAAAAGTAACCAGAACAGCTCTAGAGAATGCTGCATCTGTAGCAGCAATGTTTCTAACATTAGAGGTAGCCATTACTGAAATTCCAGAAGAAAAACCAGCTATGCCAGATATGGGTGCAATGGGTAGTATGGGCGGAATGGGTGGAATGGGCGGAATGATGTAAGTGTAAAATGTAAGACAATAAAAAAAGGAACATCGGTTGATGCTCCTTTTTTAATATAAAGCTATGTGTTTATGCTCCTGGCATTCCCCCACCTTGGCCCATCATACCACCCATTCCCATTTGGCCCATCACACCTTGCATGCGTTCAGCAGCAACCACTTGCGCTTTTTTACTAGCTTTATTAAAGGCTTCTTTTGTAAGATCTCCAATACGCTCACGTGGAACGCTGTCTTCAATGGTTACAGAAACCACCTCTTGTTTACCATCCATAATAACAGTGACACCATCTACTTCGGCTTCTATTTGGATTTTTTTAAGTTCTTTTTCCATTTTTTTTGCTTCTTTTTGAAGTTTATAAAGATCTTTCATTTGTGAAAACATAAATACTGTTAAGTTAAAAAATAAGTAGAGATATTCTAACGGTTATCTTCCTTTTTGCAAAGGAGCTTACAAGTTGCATTTTAAAAAGTATTTACCCTAACGCAGGCAATGTCCAAAGCATTTGCAGAGCCATTATGCTAATAAGGCCTACATGTAGGACATAAAAAACCGAAGGTGACGATGTGAGTGTTTGTTTCATATCATAGTATTATATCAAGCAAGCACATGTTCCCCTGCTTGCCAAAATGTAAATAGTATCTATAATAAGATAGTTTTCCACATAGTAATAACATTAATAAAATTGCAAAAACCTACGTTTTAATAGATATAGACTAGATCACAAGGATAATTTGTCATTCTGAGCGTAGTCGAAGAATGAACAAATTTTGTATACAATAATGTGTTATATCGCATAAATTAGAGGTTTAGAGGTTAAAAAGTTAGTGAGGTCTAGAAAAAAAATTTAGACCTTTAAACCTCCCTACCTCTAAGCCTTTCAGTGAATAAAATAATTATTAAAAACTACTTTACAACAACACATCCTCTACCTATACTACCCCAACCTTACTAAAGGAATTATGCCAAAAATGAAATCACATAGCGGCGCAAAGAAACGTCTCCGTAAAACAGGAAGCGGGAAAATTGTTGGAAAGCGCGGACGACGTAACCACTTACTTATGCAAAAAAGTAAGCGACAAAAGAAATTAAACCGTACCCTTGAAGTTAATAAACAACAAGGATCAAAAGTAAAAGTACTTACACCTTATCTTTAATACACTTTATAACCCATGCGCGTAAGCAGAGGAATAGTTCGGCACCGACGTCATAAAAAAATTCGTAAGTTAGCGAAAGGTTACCGTGGCATGCGCCAAAGTAGTTTCCGTAAAGCAAACGAAGCAGTAATGAAAGCTGGACAACATGCTTATGTTGACCGTCGTAAAAAGAAACGGGTTTTCCGTCGTCTTTGGATTGTACGTATGAATGCAGCACTCCGTGAAATGGGTATGAACTACTCTACATTTATCTGTGCTAAAAAGAAAAAGAATATCGATTTAGATCGCCAAACATTAAGTGAGTTGGCTATTCATCATCCTGAGGTATTCACTAAAATTGTAGAAGCTGTAAAAGCATAAATTAGTACCAACGTTATTTATAAAAAGATATAATGGTAACAGCTACCTCTTTTTTAATTATGGATACACTTAAGTCAATCATCAATTTAACAACAAAGCTTTGTAGTTACAAATCAATAGAGCAAGATAAACAAGAGCGTTTTAACGTATTAGATTTTGCAATTGATTGGCTTAAGGCACATGGGGTAGAAGGGCAATACTATAGCCATAAGCAAGCTCCTTCGTTTATTGCCACATTACCAGGTAAGGGTGAACCCATTGTTATTCTCGCCCATTTAGACGTAGTGCCAGCAGTAGACAGTATGTTTGAAGTAAAGCAAGAAGGCGGAGTATTAATGGGCCGTGGTGTACTTGATGATAAAGGGCCAGCAGCAATTTTAATGCACTTAATGGCACATGTAGCTACATTAAAGCAGCACCCTACATTACAGCTAGTATTAACAACCGATGAAGAGGTGGGTAGTGATAATGGTGTGCGTAGACTAGTAGAAGAACTAGATGTATTTACTAAACCAAGATTTGTATTAGCCCTTGATGGTGGCGACCAACAAGAAATTGTCACCGCTGAAAAGGGTGTCGCGCACATTGTACTAGAAGCAACCGGTATCGAGTATCATAATTCACAACCATGGAACGGTGATAACGCTATCGAAAAAATTTACAACAGCTATCAAAATATTAAAAAAAAACTATTAATAAATCAAGATGCAAGTAATCACTGGCATAATTCTGTTAGCATTGGAGTAATAAGTGGTGGCAAGTTTGTAAACCAAGTACCAGGTAATGCTAAGGCAGAAATAGACATTCGTTTTACAGAAGAATTTACAGTGGATGATATTAAAACAACAATAAACAATAATCTTGAAGATGGTGTCGTAATGACAAAGCTTAGTGGCGGAGAAGCTTTTGCAAGTAGTAATGAAAATATACTAATACAAGCTTATAAAAACGCGATGGTGAACTATAGTGATAAGCCAGTACATCTTGTACATGAACACGGTGCCACTGACGCCCGTTTTTTTACAAAATACAACTGCCCCATTGTGTTACAGGACCCAAATGGTGACGGCATGCATACCAATAAAGAATGGGTAGATATTGAAAGCATGCACAGTGTTTACAAAGGACTATGTAAATTTATTGAAAATATTTAAGTACTAAAAAACCTCACATTCATGAGGTTTTTTTAAAATCTAAATAAGTAATACTATTTTTTAAGCTTATGAATTTTCAATACTTCTTGGTAATCCTCTGGTTTATTCATACGCATGTACGTAAGTAAGCTACGACGACGAGCTACTTTACCAAGTAGTCCACGGCGAGCGCTGTGGTCTTTTTTATGTTCTTGCAGGTGCTCAGTAAGCATTTTAATTTCTTTACACAAAATAGCAATTTGAACCTGAGGTGAACCAGTGTCCTTATCGTGTGTTTGAGACTTAGAAATAAGTGTCTTCTTTGCTTTACGTTTAATAGGCATAGTTAAATTGAATAATAGGTACAGATAGTATATGAATTATGCATTTTAACGCAAGGGAAAACCTTAAAATCCTTTAGTTCCTATGGAATTAATTTGTTCAACCTCTTTTGATGTAAGTCCGTCATTAACACACTTCTCAATCATTTCATCTAAAAATCTATTATCATTATTTGATAATTTAGAACTTCGACGAGAGATACACTCTAAACCAACACCAGCAACACCTGATTCTTGAAAAATCACCATTTCTTTTAAATGACTTTGAACGAGCTCAGCAATAGCTGTGGCTTTATCGCGACCTGTAGCAACATCATCAACAATTCTGGAAATACGATTAGCAAATGAACCATTATACTTACGCTTTATAATAAACGCGTACACATCAGCGATATGCCGCATATTTTCAATGTTATAAGGATTCATGTAAGCCTCATCATTTGTACCTTTATATGGGCAGGTAGACTGTCGACATACTTCCTGATGTTTTTCTAAAGCTGATTTTAAATCTCTTATTACTCTATAAATAGTGGCAGTATCTGTTAAAAATTCTGCTTGAGGAGTTTCAAAAACTTTATTCGAACGGGTTGAAAATAAGCCTTGAAGCTCTGTTCTAACATCTTCACTTAACAAAGAAAATGCTTCAACTTCATAGATTTCTTCTAGTAAAGCGGAAATACTTTCATCGGTACACCCTAACGTCTTTAGTCCAACTGACTCAGCTAAGGTGACAGAGTCTGCATCTAAAGATTTTACCCTATCAGATGCTTTCAAATTATATTCAGCAACTAAATACAACATTGCCTGCGTACGCGAAAGAACCATGCAAACATTATCATGAACTGCTGGACTTAACATTGTTAATTTACAAAGACTATTTTGAAGATTTGGGTTATTATTGATTCCATTCGAACGTTTTTGTAGCATATCAGCACTCCATTTAGGATTAACATGAACACCATACTCTGCAAGAGCAGGGGTTAAACTATCAGTTCTAAGAGTTGTTGTCATAATAAGGTAGGAAAATTAAGTATAGTTAGATTGAATATTGGGGCCAAATTCAGGCGGACCATCAGGGCGGACTAAATTATATAAAGTGCTTAAATCTAACGGAGTAAAATCTCCATGATTAATACTCTGAAAAATTCTTTTTACAGTTTTAATATTATCAATCATAGAAGAAGGCTTGTTGTTTTCATCAGCATTTGCATAAAGTGTTAATCCATGCATTCTTGATGGCCAATCTCTAACTTTTCCATAACTTCGTTCTAAGGCTAAAGAAGGTAAAAAGTTAGGATCACCAATTAATTCCATCAAACGATGTTTTGCATTAAGTTCTTCATCTTTTATAGCGCTTTCTAGTGCGTCATCAAATTTAATTTTATACACATTACCTGAATCATTTGCAGAAAAATTCACAATACGAATGGCTATAATTGCTACATTTTTAGCTTCTTCATGTGTAAATTTAGCTCCAATAAGTTGGTGATACAACTCTTCATCAATTAATGCTTCTAAAAATTCAGCATCATCCACATTTAGCTCTTGTTCACTGCTGCGTAATACATTTCGAATTTTATTTTTTACAGCATCAGAAAATAAAGTAGCTTCAGGTACTAAATCTATCTCTGTTAATGGATAAGATAACTTTTGATCAACTGTCTTTGTTGTAGAATTAAGTCGGCTCATATATATAAAAAAATACTCTTCATAAGCAGAAGAGATAAGTTAAGTAAAATTATTACAAGTACGTACCCCTTCTAGCTAAAGAAGAATGTAAAATACCCGTAAAAGAAGTTATGATTATTCAAAGTATACAGATAATAGCAATAAATTTATAAATGTCAAATAACAAATTTTCCATCTTTATAGAGCAGTTCGCCATCTACAAGAATCTCTCCTCCACTACGCATATCACAGATCATATCCCAGTGGACACTACTGTCATTAAGGCCACCAGTTTTTTTATAACTCTGGCCAATTGCCATGTGTACAGTGCCACCTATTTTTTCATCAAATAAAATAGAGCCAGTAAATTGTTGAATATACTGATTGGTTCCAATGGCAAACTCACCCAAAATACGTGAACCAACATCGGTATCAAGCATACGTATTAAAAATTCTTCATTAACGCTTGCACCAGCCTCTACCACCTTACCATCTTTAAACTGCAACTTAATGCCTTCTACCTTGTTGCCTTCATAATACGCAGGATACGTAAATTCCACCCAGCCTTCTACACTAGTTTCTACTGGCGCAGTAAAAATTTCTCCATCAGGAAAATTAACTCTACCAGAAGCATTTGCAAACGTTCGGCCTTCAATCGACATGGTCATATTAATATGCTCCCCTTTTACCTCTAGATGTTTTTTACCATCAAGCCAATCTATTAAACGTTGTTGCTCTTGGTGTACCTGTTTCCAGTAGGCAACAGGGTTATCTAAATGAAGCATGCAAGCTTCAAACAAAAATTTTTGATATTGAGGAAGCGACATTCCGGCAGCCTGGGCGTAACCTTGGGTAGGGTACTGTGTACTACAACGTCGTAATTCCCCACTGGCTTCACGACGCATTTGAGTCGCAATAAGCTCATTACTTGCTTGTCCGCGGGCAGCTTGCAACTCTATTGGATATCCACTTAATGCACTAGGATGTTCACTAGCCCCAATGCGCACTACGCAATCACAAGTGCTATACATTAATGCCAGCATTGGGTTTACTGCTTTTAAAAGCTCTTTATTGTCTGTAGATTCAAGTGCTAAGGCATCTTCATTACTAAGATGTATATAAGTAAATGCTTTACCGCCTGCGCGCAAGACCTCTTGGTACAGAGCTGAAACAAGGGGCTCTGCCAACGGACTTGTTCCGCGAATCAATACAGTTTCACCAGGCTGAACATCCAAAGAATACCTTGCAATAACTTCAGCCATTTTTTGCGTATAATTAATCATAATAGTATCATCATACATTAACTAATAAATAGAAACAGGCCTTATGAACCAATGCGTATTTTTATACCACTAGAGTGAAACTTTTCACCGCTAAACAAATCTCGTCCATGCTCATCAACAACATCATTACCTTGCTGTAATGTGGTAATAGAAATCTGCTCAAAACCTCTTCTAACAGATTCAGAAACCTCAAATCGTAATTCAGCAATAGAAGTATCATTAATATCTGCAACACCCATACTTAATGATTCACGAGATCTCTCAGCTTGTTTATCAAATATTTCATCTCTCTGTAACATAAAATATTCTCCAGATTTAGAAACTAAACTAAATACCTTAGACCGTTCATCTCCCTGCAAATGGCTTAAAGCGCGAAAATTAACGTCTTCTATAACACCAAGCTGTTCTGCGTGAAACATAAAATATTGTTCTTGCCGTAATTGGGAGCCAGGCAATAGTGTAATTTTTTCTTCTAACTCTTGCTTAAGAAGACTTTTACTAGAATCAAAGGGAAAGCTATCCATTCGCTCTTTAAAACTGATTGATTTTCTTATTCCCTCTAAGCAAGATTTTGAGTGCATAACAGCTTCAAAAAAAGCATAAAATAGATCTGGAATTAATTCGTCTAAATTACCCACGGTTTTTTTATCAATACCAAGCTCAAATAGGTGTTGCTCAATCATTCTAATTGATTGAGAGGAGGGTAACGTTTGATAATCTATGGTTTCGGCTGACATAATAAAATAAAAAATATAAATAAAAAAAACCCATCATTTCTGAAGGGCGGCATATAAGAAATAAATTATTACTACGCAACTGCCCTTTCTGAAATCAGGAGGTTAATCAGTACGATAATAATAGTATTGAATTTCATTACAATAAAAAATATATCAAGCATAAAGCGTAAAGTCAAATATTTCTGCTCTTACCTAAAACTAAGCCTTTGCGTATGATACAAGCATGAAAACTATCGACTTCCTTATTAGCAGTAGTAGCCCCGACATAAGACACCGAACGGGACTTACCGCATCTGATGAATTTTTATACATACGCCAAAACGGCCAAGATACAGTTTGGTTTGACTCGCGTGAATTAAAAATCCAAGAAGAAAATCTTAAAAAAAACAATCGTAATATTACTGTTAAGCCTTTAGAGCCTTATGTAAAAAAGGCCCAAACCTCTATATTCCAAGGCTCAAGAATGGAAAGAGTAGTGTATGAGATTTTGCAAGAGTTAAACATTACATCAGTGCAAATTTCTTTAGAACTCCCCTACCGATGGGTGCAAATGTTACAGCGGGCAAATGTTAAGTATGAAACACATAATTTTGCAAACGAAAGACTCTATAAAAATAAAGCAGAAATTAAGCATCTAAAAGCTGCGCAGCTCATTACAAATGGTGCGTTTGACCTTCTGTATTCAATATTAAAAGAAGCCACAATTGATGGAGGTTTTATCATGTATCAAAATGAAATATTAACAAGTGAGTATGCGCAAAAAAGAATAAAAAAATATTTCTTAGACCATGGCTATAGCTGTCCACATGATATTATTATCGCCAGTGGTGAGCAGTCTGCCTGCCCACACGAATCTGGCAGTGGTCCACTTTATGCAGGTCAATGTATTGTTGTAGATATGTTTCCACAATGCGATGCTACTGGTTACCACGCAGACATGACACGCACTTGGGTGAAAGGTACGCCAACTCAAGAGGCTCAACAACTATTTAATGATGTAAAAACAGCGCAGCTATTAGCATTAAAGAGCATAGAAATAGGGAAAGAATGTCAGATTGTACACAATATTTGTACAAAATATTTTACAGATCAAGGATATAAAACTACGCAAGACGAAGGCTTTACCCATGGTATTGGCCATGGTCTTGGTCTGGAAATTCATGAAGCTCCCACTCTCTCTAAAACAATAACAACGCTAATAGAACCAGGAATGGTATTTACCATAGAGCCAGGCTTATACTACAAAGACATTGGCGGCGTTCGTATTGAAGATGTCGTAGTAATACACAAAGACGGTACAATAGAAAATATTAATACCTATCCCAAAGATTTTATTATTCCCTAGGTAGGATATTTCTAATACTATTTCTCAAGAGAATGATATTTTTCCCAAGACATTTCACGGCCTGGCATAGCTACAGCATTAAAATTCCATACATCTTTGAGCCACTCATTAATGATGATGTGAAATTCTTTTTCGAGGTGTTTATATTGATCGGTAAACCAAAACTCCACTAAAGAACTAAAGCCAGCTGCTTTGGTTGGTCTTATATAAAAACATCCTAAGTACTTAGATTCATCAGGGCTAAGAATTGCGTACCTAAATGTTTTTTTATCTAAAAATTCTTGATAGTCCTTAGTTAAATCTTGCAAATTTTGCTCAACTGAACTTACGTCTGCCATCCATTGATCTTTAGGATCTAGAATTGGCAAAACGCTCTCTATGCTCGAAGTCCACGCAATATAATCATCTTGATTATGCTTTGGTTGCAAAGCTTCAAGTAGAAAATTTTCGAGTAAGACTTTTTCTTGAGGCTTAAAGCCTTTAGGTAATAATATAGAGGGGGTTAGCATGAGGTTATAAATATAGTAATAAATATAGGTTATCGAACAAGATTATATACTCAGAGATATTTAGCCTTATTTTGCTCATGCTCTGCATTGGTAACAGCGTAACGAATTTGGCCATCGTTACCATGTAAATAAAATAAATAAGGTGAACTTTCTGGATTCATAGCTGCATTAAAACTACTAAGTGATGGTGATGCAATGGGGCCCGGTGGCAACTCTCGATAAAGACGAGTGTTGTAAGGAGTGTCCACTTTTAAATCTGTAATAGTAATAGCTGCACTTGGCTTATTTAAAATGTAACGAACCGTCGCATCTACTCCTAGCAATTCACCAATATCAAGCCGTTCCCATAAAATTCCAGAAACCATTGCGCGCTCTTCTTCTTTTCTGGTTTCTTCTTCTATTAAGCTAGCCATCGTTACAAAGTCATGCAGTGAGTATTTAGAAGCATCTAAACGTTCTTTATTAGGTGTAATAACTTTAGACTCAAATGTACGAAGAAGTTGAGCAGCAAACTCTTCTACGTTAAAGTTATCTGTTTTAATAAAGTATGTATCTGGGTACAAATAACCCTCTAAACGACCTCCGCGCTTTGCAAGCCTTTCATTACTCGGCAAAAAAGTGAATGTTTCTAAGGCACAACTTACTGCACAGTCTATTAATTCACCTTTAGCCATAAGTCCTTGTTCAGCTAATTTACTGTCAATTTCTTGAACGGTAAAACCTTCTGGAATCGTAAATTTAATTTCTGCAGCCAGGGCACGTTGCAATGCTTGGGCAATTTCTGAAACAGACATACTTGGGCTTAATTGAAACGAGCCAGCTTGTAGCTTTGTGGCTATATTTTCTTGCTTTGCGTAACGTTCAAATGTTTTGCTTGATTCAATAATATTTTCTTCTTGTAATTGCTCTGCAATAACTCCAAGGCTAGCACCGGGATTAATAGTGAATGATTGCACTTCAGTGTTGTTAATATCAAGAGGCTCTAAACTACCACCTGTCCACCAGTTATAGATAAAGTAGATAACAACAATCCAAACAATTAATTTTATAATGCGTTTTGTCATACGCGTATTATAGAAGGTCAACTTAGTGCTGTCGATCTTGTTGCGAGTAAAATGTTGCAAAAGTTGCAGTAGTTGCAGATGTTAAAAAGTTTCTCAATTTTACTAGTTTATAGAAATAAACCTTTTACACCTCTGACACATTTTAAACTCCTGCAACCTTTATTAAAGCTTCACCCACGCTCCTCCGCCAACATTTTTTACCACTCCACTAAGTTCCATCATTGTAAGCGTACTATTAATAGTACCTATATCAAGTGATGTTACTTCGCTTAAATCAGACACATTTATTGGCAATCTTGTTAATTTTGTATAAATAATTTGTTCATTATTATTTGTTGGCTGATAAGAAGCTGTACTAGCAGCAATTTCGGTAATATGTACTCCTAAGATACTACAAATATCCTCTGCTGAACTTACCAGGTGCGCCGTCCCCTTTCTCAGCAGACGATGATTACCCTGGTAAAGCTCATCAAACATATTACCTGGCACAGTCATGACTTCTCGATTGTAGTCGAGCGCTAAATCTGCAGTAATTAAACTACCACTTCCTTCGCCTGCTTGAACCACCACAGTACCCAGGCCAAGCCCTGCAATAATACGGTTACGAGCAGGAAAGGTAAATTTACCACCAGGTACATCGAGTGCGTACTCTGTTAATAGTAAACCACCCTGCTGCACAATACGTTCAGATAATTTACGGTTAGAGCTAGGAAATATCATTCCAAGTCCATGACCTAGCACTGCTGCCGTACGGCCACCAACTTGTAATGTTGCTGCAGCTACACAGGCATCAATTCCTTCTGCAAGTCCACTAACAGTAGTCAGCCCTGCTCCAACCAAACCTGGTACAATGGACTCAGTAACCCGTTTACCGTAATTATCCATGGTACGCGTACCAACAATGCTAACGCTAGGATGCTGCAATATGGATAAATCACCTTTGTAATACAAAAAAACCGGCGGGTCAGGTAAAGACCGTAGTGCAGTCGGATAATCATCATCGGCAATACTTATAAAAGTAATACTGCGTTTTTGTAACTCGTTTTGGTACCAAGAAACATCAAAGTCCCCTAGCTTATTAATGGCTTTCATAATGGTATCTTGTTTGCAGCCAAGTTTTTTAAGGAGCTCTGCATCTAGTGATATCATTGCCTCTTCTAAGCTGCCAAATTGCTGCATAAGCGCCTCGTAACGCGTAAACGTAAGCACATTAAGCCAAGACCAAATTAATTCTACCGGATTATACATAGAAGATAGTATACGTTCGTACACCCAAAATTGCAAGAGGTTTTAAGAAAATAAAAAAGATAAGCTATAATCCATAGCGGTGGATATAACGTCTCCTACATATTTGGCAGCACAAGCATTTGCATTTATTTCGATGACCATTGCCATTAGTAGTCAACAATATAAAAATCGTAAAGCGGTATTGTTATCGCTATCTCTTGCAAATGGGTTCAATGCTCTTCATTTTTTATGGTTAGAGGCTATCACTGGTTTAGCCTTAGCAATAATTGGTGTTATTCGTTTTTTTATAGCAATATATTCTACTAAAACATATTGGCTTATTATTTTTTTACTCATCAATACTATTGCTACTATTTTAGTGTTTGAAGGCATCATACTTTCTGGCACTTCTTACGCCGCTGCTACGTTAATAATTGTTTCCAGCTTTTTAAAAAATGACCATCATATGAGAGCTACCTTAATACTAGGAACTGTCGGCTGGTTACTATATGCAGTCATGGTGGGCTCTATTGTATCAATTGTGGCCTGTAGCTTTTTTATCGTCAGCGGCCTGATTGGATGGCATAAACTATTACGACAATAATATTAATGCAAGCATGGTAAAAAATGCTCATAATTACCTCTTGCATTCACTGGGGTTTGCTATATAATTCGCGCACCTCGAAATTCGAGAAAACTTTAATTATAACTTAAATAAGCCATTTCCTAACAAATTACATGTCATACACATCTGAAGATTTAAATAAAGAATTCCCAACAAACGACGAATGTCTAACCTACCTTTACCAACGCTTTAAAGACTCTGAATGTCGTGCGTGCGGACGAACAGGTTCATTCCACCGCCACCGTGCTAAAGCCTGTTATACTTGTAACTGTGGCCAAGTTCACATTTATCCTCAAAAAGGAACATTGTTTGAATCATCTGCATTACCGCTTACAAAGTGGTTCGAAGCTATTATGCTTGTTGCGGCAAATCCTCAAAAAGTAACTGGTAAACAATTAGAGCGAGGATTAAAAATTGCCTACCCAACAGCTTGGCGACTTAAAACGTTACTAAAACAACGTGTGCTATGGCTAGAAAATGATGACAAAGAAGTAAACTTCCATAACCTACTTGATGCCTGCATTGATGAAGTTGTCATGGAAGCTGCACCAGCCAGCAGCAAGGTAAAAGTTCACGCAGTAGCATAATAGGAATTAAATCTAGAACAATAAAATAGGCCCATCGAATGATCGAAGGTCTATTTTTAGTTAGTGACTATTTTACGAGAACCTATCCTTTTAAAACTTTTTTAAGCTCCACGCCTGTATAGCTATCTTTTACCTTTGCCACTTCTTCTGGTGTTCCAGTGGCAATAATTTTTCCTCCATGGCTTCCTCCATCTGGGCCAATATCAATAACATGATCTACTGATTTAATAACATCTAAGTTATGCTCAATAACCAACACAGTGTTCCCTTTATCTACCAGACGCTGTAATACATCTAGCAGTAGGATAATATCATCAAAGTGAAGTCCTGTTGTTGGCTCATCTAAAATGTAGAATGTGCTACCGGTTGCCCGTCTATTTAATTCGGTGCCAAGTTTAATACGCTGAGCTTCACCTCCAGAAAGTGTTGTAGCACTTTGTCCAAGTTGAATATATCCGAGACCTACATCCATTAGCGTTTGCAGTTTTCTATCAATAGCCGGAATAGCAGAAAAGAACTCCAGAGCTTCCTGTACGGTCATCGCAAGAACGTCAGCAATATTCTTACCTTTGTAGGTAATTTCAAGCGTTTCACGATTATAACGGCCTCCACCACAAGTTTCACAGGTAACAAAAACATCTGGTAAAAAGTGCATTTCAATTCGTTTAAGTCCATCACCTTCACATGTTTCGCAGCGCCCACCTTTAACGTTAAAACTAAAGCGGCCAGGCTTATAACCCCGTAGTTTTGCTTCTGGAGTATTAGCAAACATATCACGTACATCGGTAAAAATACCAGTGTACGTAGCTGGGTTACTTCTTGGTGTTCTACCAATTGGCGACTGGTCAATAACAATCGCTTTATCGAGTGGTTCAAGACCTTCAATACTACCAACATCTTGTGGGCTTTTACGTGCACCTTGTAGCTTTTGTAATAGTTCTGGAGCTAAAATACCATGGATTAAACTAGATTTACCACTACCAGAGACACCAGTGATACCAATAAAACAACCTAATGGAAACTGCACATTTATATGTTGTAAATTATGGTGATGTGCATCCTTAACAGTAATATGTTCACCATTACCTGGGCGACGTTTTTCAGGATATTCAATCTTTTTAGCACCCGATAAATACTGTCCAGTTACAGAATCTTTGTTATCCATCATCTCCTTAGGAGTTCCTTGCATCACAACATTACCACCATGCTTACCAGCTTTAGGACCAATTTCAATAAGGTAGTCCGCAACACGCATGGTGTCTTCATCATGCTCTACTACAATAACAGTATTACCCAAGTCTCGCAGGTTTGTAATAGTGTCAATCAAACGTGCATTATCGCGTTGATGTAAACCAATACTTGGTTCATCAAGAACATATAACACGCCTTGTAGAGCGGACCCAATTTGAGTAGCAAGTCGAATACGTTGTGCTTCACCACCACTTAACGTGGCCGCATTACGGCTTAGGGTAAGGTAAGTTAGCCCTACATTACGCAAAAATACTAAACGAGTACTAATTTCTTCAAGCACTTTACCAACAATTTTATAATGGTAATCACTCAGTGGCTCAATATCAGCAAGCTTAACATCAGATTTTTTTGGTCGCTCAGCCTTTGGCACAAGTGCAGCATAAAAACCTTCAGCGTCTTCTATGCTCATATCTGTTGCTTCTATAATATTACTTCCACCTGCGGTAACAGCTAAAACTTCTTTACGTAAACGGTTTCCTTTACATTCACTACAAGGTAACTGGCGCATATATTGTTCTATCTGGCCTCGACTATGGCCGCTGTCTGTTTCCTTATAACGGCGCTCTAAGTTGGGCACTACTCCTTCAAAATCTACCTTATACTTACCAGTTAGTTTATCACTAGACCAATCAATCTCTATTTCTTTATTGTAACCATACAAAATAATATTTTGGTGACGGCTATCAAGCTTATCCCATGGTTCACTCATAGAAAATCCAACTTCTTGTGCTAAACCTTCTAATAATTTTTGACTATAAGTAGTACGACTTTGGCTTGTTGCCCAAGGGTGAATAGCGCCTTCGCCAAGTGTTAAGCGACCATTGGGTACAATAGTTGCTTCCTCTATCTGCATAATCGTTCCAAGGCCATGACATTCTGGACAGGCACCATGCGGGCTGTTAAACGAGAAGCTGCGTGGTTCAATAACTGGTACTGAAATATCAGGACAATTATTACAACCATAACGATTACTGTAACGAGTTTCTTCACCAGTATCGTGATTCATAACCACCATCATCCCCTCTCCTTTTTTAATACAAAGCTCTACTGAATCAGCCAAACGCGTACGCTCTGGTGTTGGACCATCGTCTTCAAATCCTAAATTACTAACCGCCATACGATCTACCACAATTTCAATGGTGTGCTCTATTTTAGGATCTAATTGAATATCTTCATCAATCGTAACCACTGTTCCATCAACCCTCATTCGTACAAAGCCTTCACGTTTAATACTTTCGATAATTTTAATATGCTCACCTTTACGACCCTCTACCACTGGTGCCATTAAAAATATCTTTGTTCCTGGCTCTAGAGCAGCAATATTGTCAACAATTTGCGAAATGCTTTGCTTCGCTAATTTTTCTCCACAATTACTGCAGTGTACTGTTCCAGCTTTTGCCCAAAGCAGACGCATGTAATCATAAATTTCGGTTACAGTACCAACGGTACTACGCGGGTTACGTGGTGCAGATTTTTGATCGATAGAAATTGCCGGACTTAAACCTTCTATACTATCTACCTCAGGCTTTTCCATCTGTGAAATAAACTGACGAGCATACGCAGAAAGACTTTCAACATAACGGCGTTGGCCTTCAGCGAAAATAGTATCAAACGCTAAGCTACTTTTACCACTACCAGAAACTCCGGTAATAACCGTAAGTTGGTTTCGTGGAATCGTAACACTAATATTTTTAAGATTGTGCATTCTGGCACCGCGTACAACTATGTGGTCGTCCATAAGTTTGAATATAAAGAAAAAACTACACACTAACGGTGTAGACTGAACAGACAGTCTAGCAGTTTAAAAAAAAATGTCTACTTGGTATTTTAATCAGTTTTTAAAGGGGTCTAAAAATACATGGCAAAGGAAATAAATGTTTTAATTTCTAGGGAATAAAAAAATTGACATTAATATAGAAAATATATATAATATTTTTTCATGACTGATAATTTTACCATTGCAAGACAGCTTGCCTCAGATCCAGAAGACCAACAAGAGGTGCGAGATTGGAACAGTGCTATTAACATGCTTTCTTCTATTTCATTACCATCTATTTCAGCGCTACGGTCAAAAGTAGCAAGTCTAGTTGATAGATTAAATAGCGCTGAAGACGCTGAAAAAGTAAGGGTTCGTAAATCAATTTTTGGTATAATACAAGCCTTTAATGCAGTTTATAAACTTAAATCACAACCCACCAAAGAAATAGAGACTTATTACGAAAAAGTTGCTGAAGCTCATAATCTAACTAGGGCAAACTTATCTCGATTAAGCATTAACGATTTCCCTTATTTAGACAAAAAAGAAAAAAAGAAAATGATTGACTATTTAGATGATTTTTATAAGATTCTAAATAATTCGAAATCCTTCAAACGAAATATTACGAATGCTTGTAGGGAAGCGGGGAGGTGATAGTTTTTAGTTTTTAGTGGTAAGTGGTAAATTAAAAAAATCAGCGGGGAATAAAATCCGTGTGGCAACTTAAATCCACACGGATTTTATTTTATGGACAATGCTAGAAATCTAAGATAGAGA
>CAYSVN010000007.1:31672-34033 GCA_964434585.1 uncultured Candidatus Peribacteria bacterium
GAGCCAAATCACTATCTCATTAATAAATATAAACATTTAAACAAATACTAAATTTTAAAAGCTTATATTAACTTCTGACAGAATTAGTGCCATACTATCGCCATGTCTGAACCTATTTTTGCTAATCTTAACCGAGCCACGTTTGATACCGCTAACCCTGCACCATACGCAGATGGTATTAAAAAAGGAATAAATGAAGAAGTTGTACACAAAATTAGTTCAGATAAAAATGAACCAGAGTGGATGCTGCAACATCGCTTAGAAAGCCTAAAAATTTTTAATGATAAGCCAATGCCAAGCTGGGGGGCAGATTTAGATAATTTAGATTTAGATGATGTTATTTACTATGCAAGCCCAGGTATAGAACCAACAGAAGATTGGGCTGAGGTACCAGAGGAAGTCCGCAATGTATACGATAAACTTGGAATTCCTGAAGCAGAACGTAAGGTACTTGCAGGTGTAGGCGCCCAGTACGAAAGTGATATTATTTACCACAGCTTAAAAAAACAATGGGAAGAATTAGGGGTAATATTTTTAGATATGGACGTGGCTCTACAAGAACATGAAGAATTGGTAAAGCAGTACTTTATGAAGTGTGTACCTAATACCGACCATAAGTTTGCAGCACTGCATGGAGCAGTGTGGTCTGGTGGAACATTTTTATACGTACCTAAGGGCGTAAAGATGGATCAACCATTACAAGCCTACTTTAGAATGAATGCCCAAAATATGGGCCAGTTTGAACATACACTTATTATTGTAGAAGACGAAGCAGACGTACATTACATAGAAGGTTGCAGTGCGCCAAAATATGGTAGCCAAGGCCTACATGCTGGGCTGGTGGAAATATTTGTAAAACCAAATGCTAAGTGTCGTTATAGTAGTGTCGAAAACTGGAGTCGAGATACCTACAACTTAAATACTAAACGTGCCATTGTGCAACGTAAAGCTATTATGGAATGGGTGGGTGGCAACATGGGTAGCGGCTGCACTATGTTATACCCATGTAGCATGCTTGTGGGTGAAGGTGCTCGTACAGACCACTTAGCAATTGCCTTTGCCAATAAAGATCAATGGCAAGACACTGGTGCTAAAATATTTCATTTAGCTCCTAATACTTCTAGTCAAGTTATATCTAAAAGTATCTCAAAAGAGGGTGGATGTAGCGTATATAGGGGTCAATTAGTGGTATCAAAGAACGCAAAAGGCTCTATTGCTAACATTGAGTGTGATGCATTACTACTTGATGAAATTAGTAGAACTGACACTGTGCCAGATATACAAATTAACAATAATGACGTTACCATTGCTCACGAAGCTACCGTAGGAAAAATGAGCGAGGAGCAAATTTTTTACTTAACCAGTAAAGGTATTCCCGAAGAACAAGCTCGTGCTATGATTGTAAACGGATTTATTGAACCTATTATTCGTGAACTGCCATTAGAATATGCAGTAGAGATGAACCGTCTTATAGAATTAGAAATGGAGGGATCTGTAGGCTAACTTACATTTGTTATCCTGATCAGCCACGGCTGACGAAGGATAGAAATGGAAGGTAGTGTTGGATAACTTATTGACTGCTTAAGAGTTCTCCTGATTTACTTTGAGTGTTACTTAAAATATTATCAAAGGAAGAATTTGTAACAGCTTTATTTAAAGCATGTCCCCAATCAAGACGTGGATCTTTTTCAATAAGACCAACTGTAGTTTCTAAGTAGTACATTAAATTTTGGAGCTTTGTTTCCATTAAGTCTTTCCTTTCTAATGCGTTGGATTTAAAATCAAAGTTTTCAGCTGGAAACAATTCTAAGCGCTCTAACTGATCAATAATTCGAATAATATCTTCAAGTTCCATTAAATGTTTATCCCTCTCATAGTTATTCAGTAACACAAGAGAGCTTTCGATAATAGAAATATCTTCATGGGGACCAAAGGCTTCTAGTCTATGTTGTTTTTTAAGTGCATCTTCAAAGATTTCAACAGGACCGCCTGGCGCAGATAGAAATCGAAAATATGCGAACTGTTGATCTTGATTATTTGTCTTTCTTTGTGAAGATGGGTAATTAAAGTTAAAAACAGAAGGATGTACTAAATCAAAAGATCGAAGTAAATCTATAAATTCATGAAGGCGATCTAAATCCCATAAACTTTTTCCATTACCATATTGTCTAAAGTAACCAATTTGAGCAGGTGCAGTTAAATCATCGGTAAGTGCATCCATTTCCCGATCCAATCTGCCGTCACGACTATCAACTATCATAATAAAATAGTAGTATACTATTCCCTAGTAGTCAATATAAGTTGGAGGTGCTGGCGAGATTCGAACCCGCGATCAAGGTTTTGCAGACCCATGCCTTACCA